>JAHDCS010000034.1 GCA_020629755.1 Flavobacteriales bacterium
ACGACGCAATAACTGTACCTGAAGACAGTACGGGGGTGGTTATTGACGTGCAAAATAACGATACTGATGTTGATGGAGATATTCTTACTACCAGTATTATTGGTGGAACAAGTAGTGCTGGAGGCTCAGTAACAGTTGTAAATGGTGATAGTGTTACTTATAATGCTCCATTAAATTACGTAGGAAATGATACAATTACATATAGGATATGTGATCTTGGAGGATTATGTGATACTGCAATAATAATTGTAACTGTTATTCCATGTGATATCAATGATCCTAATCTAGATTGTGATAATGATGGAATTAACAATGGAGTAGATTGTGATCCAAATGATCCTTTAAACACCTTTGATATTACTACTGATACGGATAATGACGGTGTAACGGACTGTCAAGAAAATACAGACGGAACAGATCCAAATAATGCTTGTATCTATGCAGGGTACACACCTTTAGATTCAGACAATGATGGTTACACCGATTGTGAAGAAACAACAGGAGACGATGACCTATCTACAAGTGGTGATCCAGCAGGAACAACTTCTGATCCTTTTTGTGAGAACTCAACACCAATTTCGCCAAATGGAACTTGTTGTGATTTAACAGATGCATCAGCAGATTGTGATGGTGATGGTGAGCTAAATGGGTCTGATAGTGATCCAAGTGATCCATGTGTATTTGATTTAGCGAATCAAACGCTAAGTCCTCAAATGAATTGGAATATGGCAGATTGTGATGGTGATGGGGTAGTGAATGAAGACGAGCTTATGGATAATACAGACCCGAAAGATCCATGTTCATTTGATCTTTCAAGCGTAACAATTCAACCAAGCCAAACTTGGCTCACATTAGATTGTGATTCTGATGGGGTAAATAACGGAAACGATCCAGAGCCTCAACTTAGTTGTATGCCGAGTCCAAATCCAAATTTCTCTGGGTTAACAGATTGTTCGATTTTAAGTCTGTATCCAAATATTGCAACTTGTGATTATGATAATGACGGATCAAGCAACAGCGAAGAATGCGCGGCAGGATCTGACCCCTATTGTGATCAATCGACACCATCTAATATTACAGGAACATGTTGTGATCTATCCGATGCTTTAGCAGATTGTGATGGTGATGGTGAACCCAATGGCACAGATAATGATCCAAGTGACCCTTGTGTGTATGCGATTGCCAATCAAACAATATCAACTTCAGCTATTTGGGGAGTAACGGATTGCGATGGCGATGGTGTGAGTAATGAAGATGAACAATCAGATGGCACAAATCCACAGGATCCTTGTAGTTATGAATTAACTAGTATAACCCAGTTGCCAAGCACCCTTTGGAACACTTTAGATTGTGATGGTGATGGTATTACCAACGGAAGTGAAAACAACAACGGATCAGATCCTAAAGACGCTTGTTCACCCAGCCAACATCCTATTTACAATAACAGTGCAGCTCTTTGTGCAGCTTTAGCGAATTATCCAAATCTAGGATCATGCGACTATGATAACGATGGTGCTAGTAATAGTGATGAGTGTATGTCTGGTAGTGACCCGTATTGTGATCAATCTACACCTCTATATATTGGAGGCACTTGTTGTGACAGCAATGATCCGCTCGCTGATTGCGACAACGATGGTGTTTTAAATGGAGTAGATTGTGACCCTCAAGATGGCTCTATTGCCATTAGCATTTCACAAGATACCGATGCTGATGGTACTACAGATTGTCAAGAGCTAGCAGATGGTACCAATCCGAATAATCCATGTGATTACAATGGATATACTGCTATTGATTCAGATAATGACGGCTATTCAGATTGTGAAGAAACCACTGGTTTTGATGATTCTTCAACACCAAATAACCCGAATGGCATTACCTCAGATCCAAACTGCAATCTTTCAACACCGTTAACGCCAGATAGTATTTGCTGTGACACTTCTGATTATTTAGCAGATTGTGATAATGATGGTATACTTAATGGAGAGGATTGCGCACCGTTAGATTCATCTATATCATTTACTCTTGTCTTAGATACAGATAATGATGGTAGTACAGATTGTAATGAATTATCACAAGGCACAGATCCAAATAACCCATGTGATTATCCTGGATATGTTTCTATTGATACGGATGGAGATGGGTATTCAGATTGTGAAGAAGCTACAGGTTTTGATGACAGTACTACACTTAATAATCCGAATGGCATTACCTCAGATCAAACTTGCGATCTTTCAACACCTGCAATGCCTGATAAGGTATGCGATTTAATTTTGTATGAAGGATTTTCACCAGATGGTGATAATGTAAATGATACTTGGGTGATAGAAGGGTTAGAGAATTATCCTGAAAATTCAATAAAAATATTCAACAGGTGGGGTAATGTTGTTTTTGAAGCCAGCCCATACCAAAACAATTGGGATGGCACAAACAATAAAGGGCTTACCTTTGGCCCAAGTGAACTCCCAATGGGCACTTATTTCTACATAATAGAATTTAAGGGAGGGCAAGATGTGCTACCTAATGGTCAGGATGTTTTAAAAGGATATATTTATTTACAACGTTAATTTAATAATTACTAGCAATGAAAAAGAGTAGCGTATTATTAATTCTTATGTGTTGTTTTGGGGGGATGTTTGCCCAACAAGATGCTATGTATACACATTATGCTTTCAATACATTAAACGTAAACCCAGGCTATGCTGGCAGTAGAGGATTGCCTTCAATTACACTATTGCACAGAAGTCAATGGGTGGGTTTTGAAGGTGCACCAAACACACAAACGTTAACCTTTCATTCACCTATTTTTAATGACGCATTAGGGATTGGAGCTACAGTCATTAATGATAAAATAGGACCGTTAAATACAACATCTTTTTATTTAGACCTTTCTTATACCATGAAATTAACACAAAAAATGAAAATTGCTTTTGGGCTAAAAGGCGGAGGAAATTTTTTACAAAATAGCTTAAACAATGTTACCACTCAAGACCAAGACTTAAACTTCTTTGGTATAGCTAACCAATTTAATCCAAATATTGGAGCTGGAGTTTACTTACATCAAGAATCTTGGTATGTAGGTTTATCGGCACCTAGATTTTTAGAAAATGGCTACACAGCCACTTCCTCATCAAACATTCAAGGAGAAAAAAGACATTACTTTTTTATAGCAGGATTGATTACTGACTTATCTGATAAAGTACAATTTAAACCTACTACTTTTGTTAAAGCTACAGAGGCCGCACCTTTAGAGGCTGATTTAACAGCTATGTTTATTTTTAATAAAAAATTAGAATTGGGTGTTATGGGTAGAACTGGAGATGCTTTAGGCGCACTTTTAGGGTACAATTTTAGCGACCAACTTCGTTTGGGGTACTCTTTTGATTTTTCTTTTGTGAACACAACAGGCATATACAATGGAGGTTCTCATGAAGTAATGCTCAGGTATGATTTTGTTAATCAAAACAAATATACAATCCATTCACCTCGATACTTTTAACATTTACAGATTTAACGTTTCTTATGAAGCATCTTTTTATTTTTACTTGGATTAGTTTTTATTTTTTAAATATGAATGCCCAAGTTTCTCCTATTGAACTTAAGGCAGATGTTATGTACAACAAGTTTGATTTTAAATCAGCAATTAAAAAATATGAAGAAGTTGGGTTAGAAAACTTAAGTACAAAGGGGTTAAGAAATCTTTCAAATGCGTATTTAAAAACACACAATGATACAATGGCTGAAAATCGCTTTAAGGCCTTGATTGAAAAAGAGGATCATACTTCAGAAGATGTTTTTCATTATGCAGAAGTGTTGCAAATGAATGGCAAACAAGCTCAATCAGATGAATGGCTCGAAAAATTTTATGCGCTTATAGATACAGATGCATATACAACCAAAAGAGGTTCAAAAGCAGAGCTAAAAAATGATATTAGAGGCACTAAAATTGAGCACCTGAGCATTAACACAGAGCAAGAAGATTTTGGACCTGCTTATCATGGAGATAAAATCGTATTTGCATCGTCTCGACCACATAAATTAGCTAACAAATCAAAATGGTCTTGGAATAAACTGCCCTATTTGAATATCTATGATGCTTCTATTGATTCTGGCTCTTTGCAACTTACAAATCCACAAATGCTTTCCAAACAAATTAATAAGAAGTTTCACGAAGGTCCAGCAAGTTTTTCTAAAGATGGCAGTTTGATGGTTTATACTAGAAATAACTATGAAGATATTCCAGAAAATAAGGCGGTAAAACTAAAAATGTTTTATACTACTAAAGATGAAAACGGCAAGTGGCTAGACCCCATTGGCTTTGATTTCAATAACAAGAGTTATTCTGTTGGCCACCCTTCAGTTTCTGAAGATGGCAAGACCATCTACTTTTCTTCTGACATGCCAGGCGGAAAAGGAAAAGCAGATATTTATAAGATCAATAAAACGGACTCAGGGTGGTCAGCACCCATAAATTTAGGATCAGAAATTAATACTGAGCTTGATGAGATGTTTCCGTTTATACACCCAAATCATATTTTATTTTTTGCTTCTAAGGGTCATGTAGGTTTGGGGGGATTAGACATTTATGCCTCTCGGGTGAAAAAAAATGAGTATTCAAAGCCAAACAATTTAAGACATCCTATAAATGGGCACAAAGATGATTTTGGTCTTATTTTAGATAAAGATCAAAGGTCAGGATATTTTTCGTCTAACAGACCAGGCGGAAAAGGAGCAGATGATCTATATGCTTTTACTATGCAAAAGGGTTTTGTGTTTTGTAAAGATGTTGAAGGGGTGGTGCAGACCGATCAAGGAGAACTTTTGCCAGGCAAAAAAGTAATTATTGTAGATGAAAATGGAGATGTAGTTTCCTCTGTAGTGGTTGGAGATGATGCAAAGTACAAATTTTGTTTAGATGAAGGCGATTATAAATTTAAACTTTTAGATCCTGAACAAGTAGTGTTAGATCACAGGTACAATCCGTCGGATGTAGGTTTAGACTTCACGGTTGATTTATTTGATGAGAAACCACTTGTGATTAATCATCTTTACAAGACTCAAAAAACTGAACCTATAGAGCAGGTTGAAATTAATACCAAAGGCGATAATATCTCTGGATTAACTGTAAAAAACACTGACGATAAAGGAAATGTAACTAAAGAAATCATAGAGATCAATAATATTTATTTTGATTTAAATAAATCTTTCATCAGAAAAGATGCAGCCAAAGAGCTCAATAAAATTGTTCGTATAATGAATGCGTATCCTGACATAGAAATAGAAATTGGGTCTCATACAGATTGTAGAGCGTCAAAGTCATATAACAAAGCGCTTTCTTCTAGAAGAGCCACCTCTTCAATGAACTACATTAAAAAAAGAATCACAAAACCCTCACGTATTACAGGTAAAGGTTACGGAGAAGATAAGTTGTTAGTTGATTGCCCATGTGAAGGAAGCGTGAAGTCAGATTGCTCTGAAGCAAAACATCAGAAAAACAGAAGAACTGAATTTAAAATTTTGAATATAGGCAAAGCTTATATCATCAATAAATCAAGTAATTCATTTGGTAAATAATAGCAAATAACAGTATCCTAATCCAACAACTCAAACACACTGTCTAAATCTGGTGTAATGATGACCTCAATACGTCTGTTTTTAGCTTTGGCTTCAGACGACTTTCCTATGTCGACAGGAATAAACTCTCCTCTCCCAGCCGGAATCACTTGAGTTTGATCAACCCCTTGACTAGTCAAAATACGCACCACAGAGGTCGCTCTAAGCACGCTTAAATCCCAATTGTCTTTTATAGAACCGCCACGCATTTGATCTGTATCCGTATGCCCTTCGACCATAATGGTAATGTCTTTTTGATCTTTTAATACGTTTGCTAAATCATTAATTGCTGTTTCACCATCTGTATTCACCGTAGTACTCCCAGAGGCAAACAGTAATTTAGCATCCATTGATACATATATTTTACCATCGCGTTGTTCTACACTTAATCCTCGGTCTCTAAAGCCTAGTAAAGCGTTGGATATTTTTTGTTTTAACGCATCAGCTGCCGCTTTTTGTTCAGCAATCATGTTTTCTAATTCTTGCACGCGCTGCTCTCTACTTTTTAGTTTTGAACTTAAGGCACCAAGCTTGTCTTCTTCTCCTTTTATACGGCGTTCCATATCGCGGAGCTGATCTTCTCTTTTTTGCAGTTCACTTCTAGTAGATTCTAGCTCAGAAACCAGCTTTACGCTTTCTGATTTATTAGAATTTTCTAACTGCCTAATCTTCTTGATAAGTTCATCGTTTAAGTTGTTTATTTTGTCGTATTGAGAGGTCATTTTTCTGAGCGATTTTCCAGTAATCATGGTGTCTCTTTTTAAAGAGGCTATTTCTGTATTCATGCCCTTTAATTTATCTTCACATTCTGTTTTAGAAATTTCAAAATTTTTGAGCTTCTCTAAAAGCGATTGGCGTTCTTTTTCAGCAGCTTCTGCTCTAACACGCATATCTTCAAATTTCTTTGCCGGCACACATCCGCCTACGCAAAGTATTAGACTTAAATAAAAAACAAAATATTTCATCACAGCTTTTTTTCAAATATACGTAACTTCACCACTTATTATGCAACTGACTCTTAAAGTTCAATTTTTCCTAATGCTTTTTGTCTTTTTTTCGGGAGGATGTGCATCCCCCAAAAAACAAAACACATGGCAGAACACCTATCTGTTTGAAAATCAAAATAAAGAAAAAGAGATTTCGGTCATTCATTACGACGGGTTATTAACAGACACTGTTTTTTCTAAGGCACAAATACAGATTCAGCCAAACCATTATTTTCAAGTTTTTTATATTAACGATAAAAAACGCATGATATTCACCAAGCCTTCAGATACATTAAAGGTGAAAGTGAGTGGTCAAGCACTGACTTTTGAAGGCAGGTATAAGAAAGAAAATGAGTGTTTTCAAAAAATTTTAGAGTTAGACAAATCATACGGAGAACAATTTGATTCACTGCACAGTTTAACCTACTCTGAATTTACAAATACGGTTGGCCAAATAGAAGAAACAAAAAAAGCGCTTTTAAAAACAGACAGCCTAGATGAGGATTTTGTTTCACTTACTAAAGGGTATATAGATTTGTATTACCATAGAAAAATGTTCCAGTACCCCTATTATGCGTCTTACTACCAAGACAGTTTAAGTATTGACACCCCTTTAAATTATTACCAACAACCCATCTTTAAAGGTTTTGATTTTAATGATACTGTATTAAATCAATTTGACATCTATACTAATGTCATTTATTTGCATGTTGATAAACCACTTTATAATATCTATTATGGTACAAAAGACTATTTAGAAAAGAGTCAAAACGGTATTTTAGATAAGGTGAGTCACCCTAAAGTAAGGGCGAAATCATTACATCATAATTTATATTATCACATAAGTGCCAGTGCCGATAAAGAACTTACAGATACCTTAATGCAATCGTTTACCTTATATTGTGAAGATCAAAAAAGAAAAGACCATATTGATGCATTATTATCTAAATGGAAAGGCATTGCACAAGGCCAAATAAGCCCTGATTTTTCATTTCTTGATCAAGATTCAAATCGTGTTTCTTTAAGCGATTTTAAAGGCCAAAATATTCTTATAGGCACTTGGGCGACTTGGTGTGGTCCTTGTAAAAAACAAAGGCCCTATCTAGAAAAATTAGTAGAAGACTACAAAGACAAAAACATTCAGGTGCTTTATGTTTCTTTAGACCAGGACAATGCGCATAATCTTTGGAAGAAAACCTCAGAAAAGTATAAGGATTTTGCGGTGCACTTACGCGCCGAATCAGGGTTTAAAAACGCGCAAATAGCAAAGCATTTTTTAATTTATTCTATTCCAAGATTCATAGCACTTGATCATGATTTACGTATTGTTAACCCAAACACAAAACTACCGTCTCAGGTAGATGCGTTAGATCAATTTTTTGAGCTCTAGAACCGGTGGAAAAAAAGACATTCATATCTAAAAAAAACTTATTTTTTTTGCCTAGTCAAAACAATAAATCTTTAATTTATTTTACCGGAAACTCTTTAGGACTACAAGTTAAAAAAACACCAAAATATTTTAAAGATGAATTAGACGATTGGGCAAAAATGGGAGTAGAAGGACACTTTAAAGCCAAAACCCCTTGGGTGAGTTACCACACAAATTTTGACTACATGGCTTCTGTTGTAGGAGCTAAAAAGACTGAAGTGGTTCTCATGAATACCCTTACGGCCAATCTTCATTTTTTATTTGTTTCGTTTTTTAATCCTACAAAGAAAAAGACCAAGATATTGGTTGAGAAAAAACCTTTTCCGTCTGATTATTTTGTAGTTGAATCGCAGTTGAAATTTAGGGGATTAGAGCCTAAAAAAAATATTATTGAATCTAAGGCCAAAGATCCACTCTGCGGGTCTACCACTCAAGATATTTTAGAGGCAATTCACAAACACCATAAAGAACTAGCGCTGGTTTTTTTAGGCGGTGTAAACTATTATTCAGGTTATGTATTTGATATGCAAAAAATAGCTAAAGCCTGTCGAGAGTATAATATACCATTTGGCTTAGATTTAGCACATGCTGCAGGCAATGTGTCTTTAAAATTACACAAATGGGAGGTTGATTTTGCCGCATGGTGTTCGTATAAGTATTTAAATGCAGGCCCAGGTGGTGTGGGCGGAGTTTTTATTCACAAAAAACACCACAAGAACACCACGCTAAATAAATTTACAGGCTGGTGGGGGCACACACTTAAATCGCGCTTTGAAATGAAACAGCGTTTTGACCCTATACCTACAGCAGAGAGCTGGCAACTAAGCAATGCGCCTATCATGAATATGGTAGGATTAAAAGCCTCTTTAGAGGTGTTTAAAAAAGTGGGTATTAAAAACATCACCAAACAAAATAAAGAGCTTAGCACATATTTGTACCAAGCACTAGATAAACTGGTTAAAGAAAAAAACATCCCTTTAAAAATACTAACCCCTAGATCGTCTAAAAATAGAGGCGCTCAGCTCTCATTGTATTTTAAAAAGCAAGGCAAAGTCCTTTTTGATTATCTCGAAAAAAATGGTATAGTAGCAGATTGGCGGCACCCGGGCGTTATCCGAGTAGCACCAGTAGCGCTATACAACACTAAAACAGAGATTGATAGCTTTGTTAAGCTGATCGAAGTGTTTTTTAATCACAAATCCAAAAGGTAGTTCCAGAGCCACTTTGTTCAGTGGATTCAATGTTGTTTTGCCCACAGACGTCTTTGGTTTCTAAAGCAATATTTCCAGCAACACCACCCACATATTTTGTACATGTTTTGCACGGCTGACAGCTATAAATCAAAACACATCCCCCCAAACATACTATTTTGTTAATCCACATCATTATAGCAAAAAAGGGGCCTTTTTAGACCACCTTTTCTTCCATTACTTTTTGTTGATTTTTAAATCCTTGAGTCTTTTTAAGCCCTAAAACCGTCAAATGAATATCTTCAGACTTGGCATGTTCTTTAAAATCTTCGATGATTTCAATAATATCGTGGTCTATTAAAATAGAGCGTGTAGCATCTATAATCACCTTAGAGTTTTTAGGGATTTTAGTCAGAGAGGTTAAAATACCAGCTTTATTCAAAAAGGTAACCTGTTCAGACAAATCAATTTGGTAGTGTCCGTCGGCATGCTTATGAAAAAAGTATGGCGTTTTAAAATTAGAATATAGAATGTAAAAAATAGCAATCACCATTCCCATACCAATACCGGTTAAAAGATCGGTAAGCACAATGCCTATAATGGTCACTATAAACGGAATAAACTGCATCCATCCTTCTTTATACATAGCCTTAAAAAGAGCGGGTTTAGCTAATTTATAGCCTACAAACAAAAGAATAGCCGCTAAACTTGCCAGCGGAATCATATTCAAGATATTCGGAATAGCAAGCGCGCAAATAACCAACAACACACCATGTGTAAAAGCAGAGAGCCTATTCTGACCTCCTGATTGCACGTTGGCAGAACTACGGACAATCACCTGTGTAACAGGCAAGCCGCCAATTAAACCAGAAACGGTGTTTCCAATCCCCTGAGCAACGAGTTCTCTAGAGGTAGGCGTTACCCTTTTATGTGGATCTAATTTATCAGTAGCTTCTACACAAAGGAGTGTTTCAAGTGAAGCAACTATGGCAATCACGGCAGCGGTTATCCATATTTTAGGGTTTAAAATCTGAGAAAAATCAGGCAAAGTAAATAAGGTCTGAATTTCTGAAAAGCTTGCCGCAACAGGCATACTCACCAATTGATCAGCACTCAAAGCAAGCGATTCAATACCATTAAACACTAATTGTAGCACAACCCCTAATATTACGACCACAAGTGGAGCGGAGATAATTTTAGACCACTTTTGCTTACTTATAAACCCTGTATTCCAAAGCAAAATAATAAGCAATGAAATAGCAGTGATAATCATAACGCCTGGGTGAATATGTTGAAAAGTATGTGCAATGCCAGAAAAGGTGTTTTCATGTGCTCCGGTGTGGGTTTCAAAAGCAAGACTCCCTTCTTCACACGCCTTATATCCAAAAGCCAAAGGAATTTGTTTTAAAAAGATAATCACCCCAATACCCGCCAGCATTCCCTTAATCACAGAAGACGGAAAGTAATACGCAATAATTCCGGCCTTTAAAAAACCAAGTATCATTTGCATAACACCAGCAATTACTACAGCGAGTAAAAATATATCAAAGGCTCCTAAGTCTTGTATAGCATTTAGTACTATAACAGCCAAGCCAGCCGCTGGGCCACTTACCCCAATAGGAGATCTTGAAAACAGAGTCACAATTAATCCGCCCACAATACCGGCAATAATACCTGAGAAAAGAGGGGCTCCAGAAGCCAACGCAATACCTAAACACAAAGGTACAGCGACTAAAAACACTACTAAACCCGCTGAAAGGTCTGTTTTAATACTGTCTTTATAATAAAAATGTTTAACGTCCATAATTTTAGTTTTTAATTTATTTAATATTAATAATTGATAAGGTTAATGTTTACGCAATAAGACATTACTGCATGCGTAATTAGATTGATGAATCAGCAAATTTAATGCCAGAAATTTCAGATCAAATCAGGGGGGGTAAACAAGTCAGGAAAGTAATTCTGTCTTATTTTTTTTGTATAGCTGTAGAGATTAATCTTTTGAATAATGCCGTTTTGTTCATCTGATTTATCAGTGTTTAGAAGGTAGTCTTCAGAATTTTTTTCTTCTTGTTCTTTATTCTCTTCTTTTTGATCTTCTAGCTCAATTTCATACGCAAAGGCATCACATAATATATGATTGGCAATATTATCTACTACAAATACACTAAGTAATAAATACGCAATACTATATATAAAGAAGTCTTTCATTATCGTACCTCGGCTCCCGGTAGAGCATCCGCTCTAGGAGACACAAAAGTAAGTGAATTTTCGCTTTCAGCCATTAAAATCATCCCTTTTGACTCTACGCCTCTTATTTTTCTTGGAGCTAAATTTAATACAACGCAGACTAATTTTCCTATAATATCTTCTGGTGAAAAATACTCCGCAATGCCCGACACAATAGTTCTGGTGTCAAGTCCAACATCAACAGAAAGTTTCAGGAGTTTGTCTGCTTTTTCCACTTTTTCTGCTGTCAAAATTTTACCGACACGCACATCAATTTTTAAAAAATCATCAAAGGTAATTTCTTCTTTTTGGTCCGGCATGTTTGTTGTTTTTTTGGGGGGGATAAGTTTTGCTTTTTGAGTTTCTACTTGCTCATCTGTTATTTTTTCAAACAACAAATCAAGTTTTTTAAGAGTGGTTAAAAAGGGAGTTACGTTTTCTTTTTGTATAGAATAGTCTTGCGTGTTGTATCCGTATGCGTCTTTTATTTTTTTGGCCGTGAATGGTAAGAAAGGCTCACTGAGAATACCTAGACTTAAGGTTAAGTAATTGGCAAAACCCATAATTTGTTTAACCCGTTCAGGATCTATTTTTTGAAGTTTCCAGGGTTCTAAATCAGCCAAGTATTTATTCCCTAACCTAGCAACACGCATACAAGCGGCTTGTGCCTCTCTGAATTTATAATGTTCTATATAATGTTTAATTTCTTGGGCACATTCTAATAATTGTTCATAAGCAGATTGCTCATCTTTACCCCAAGAGGTATTCGGAATATTTCCTTTGTAGTATTTGTGTGTAAGCACAACAGTGCGATTCACAAAATTGCCAAAAATAGATACCAATTCATTGTTAACACGTGCTTGAAAGTCAAGCCATGTAAACTCACTGTCTTTACTTTGAGGGGCAATACTGCACAATACATAACGTAGTTCGTCTTGCTTGTCTTTAAAATCACTTAGATATTCATTAAGCCAAACTGCGTGGTTTCGAGACGTTGAGATTTTATCTCCTTCAAGGTTTAAAAATTCATTCGCAGGTACAGCTTTAGGAAGATTGTAGTTTTCAGAGTGTGCCTTTAACAGTGACGGAAATATAATGCAATGAAACACAATATTATCCTTTCCTAAGAAGTGGACGAGTTTGCTTTTAGGGTTTTGCCAATAATCTCTCCAGTTTTTGTTGTGTTGATTCGCCCAATGTTTCGTGGCAGAAATATATCCTATTGGGGCGTCTAGCCACACGTACATAACCTTACCTTCAGTATTTTCTAAAGGCAGCTTAACACCCCATGATAAATCACGGGTCATTGCACGTTCTTTTAATCCTGCATCGATCCAACTTTTACATTGTCCATATACATTAGGTTTCCAGTCTTTATTTTGATTTAAAACCCACTCTTTCAAAAACGCTTCATACTGATTAAGCGGAAAGTAATAATGTGAGGTTTCTTTTAATTCTGGTTTTTGATCACTCAGCGTAGATCTTGGGTGTTTGAGTTCTAAGGGCGAAAGGGCTGATCCGCATTTTTCGCACTGATCACCATAGGCATTTGGGTTTTCACATTTAGGGCACTCGCCTTGAATATACCGATCGGCTAAAAATTGCTGATGTTTAGGATCAAAGTATTGCTTTGAGGTCTTTTTTGTGAATTTTCCGGTGCTGTGCAAATCTTTAAAAAACGCTTGCGCGGTCTTATGATGTAAATCACTAGAGGTTCTGTGGTACACATCAAAAGAGATGCCAAATTTCTCAAAGCTCTCTTTATTAATTGCATGAAATTGGTCTACTATTTTTTGGGGGGATGTGTTTTCTTTTAATGCTTTAATGGTAATGGCTGCGCCATGTTCATCAGATCCACAAATAAACACCACTTCTTTTTTTTCTAAGCGTAAATAACGGACATAAATATCTGCAGGCAAGTAACTCCCTGCAATATGTCCAATGTGCAAAGGGCCATTGGCGTAAGGAAGGGCCGCTGTAATGGTGTATGTTTTGTAATCTTCCAAAAAAATAGATCTTTGCAAAGATACAAACTTGGTAAATGATTACTCCCCTAAAACTTCAAAAAGGTGATCTTATAAGTATTGTTGCGCCTAGTTCTGGTGTAGATAATAAGTCTTTACAGGCGGCAAAGCGAATTATTGAACGCTTCGGTTATCGCGTGCATATTAGTGCATATGCCGTCAAAAAAAAGACCTATTTACCAGCCTCTGATAAAAAGCGAGCAGCAGAGTTTCAAAAAGCCTTAGATCATACTGAGGTGAAAGCTATTTTTTGTGCCCGGGGAGGATATGGCATGCATCGTACCATAGATTTACTTTGCTTTAAAAAGTTTAAAAAAGCCCCTAAGTGGATTGTTGGGTTTTCAGACATTACACTTTTGCATTTACATCTGCAAAATGTCGTTGGCGTTAAAAGTATTCATGGGCCAATGCCTTCTCGTTTTAAAGATACACCTAAAAAAGTGCTTAAACATCTATTCATGCTCTTAGAAGGGCATGATATGCCTATAATTAGAGGAAAATCAAAAACCAGATTACCTTCAGGCATCCTGATTGGCGGAAATCTTTCAATGATTCATTCAGCGATTGGCTCATCCTCCCTAAAAAAAACCAAAAACAAAGTGCTTTTTATCGAGGAAGTAGATGAGTACTATTATGCTATTGACAGAATGGTGCAGTCTTTAAAACGAGCAGATCTGTTAAAAGGGTTAAGCGGTATTGTAGTGGGTTCATTTACTCAGATTAAAGAAACGCGCCCTGGCTTAAAAAAGTCGGTAAACACTATACTAAAGGATGCAAGTGGCAAAATACCTGTGGTATTCGGTATTCAAAGCGGACATATAAAACGGAATTATCCTTTTATTTTAGGGCAAAAGTTATAAAAAAGTTATCGAATTCATGTGTATTTAAACCACTGATAAACAATAGTTTATTGATTTTAATATAAATTAAGTAAAAAAGTATTTTGTTTTAAAAAAAAATATATATATCATTGAGTTATTAGGGTTAACCTAATACTAAAAATAGTTTTTTCATGATTCAATTAAGGGTTGTTTACTATGTAGCGGCCCTTTTTTGTTCTTTCTATTTTCCAATAGCCCCTAGCTCAACACCTTCAGAGTAAGCCATTTTAATGCCATTTTCAGAAAAAGCAGCTTTCATGCGCGAATGGCAATCAAAAGTAACATCCCAATAATGATCAGGATGAATGCTTGGGCGCACTACTAAAGTAATGAAATGCGTGTCATAAGTTAAAATACCCACGTCAATACCTTCTTGGTGCATTATATTAGGTGCATCTTTTAAAGAATCTAAAATAATTTGTTTGATTTTAGGAAAATCCTCTTCGTAAGGCATATGAATATTTAGCTTTAGTTTTATTTTCCCATTTCGAGAATAGTTAGTGATAATATTGTCTGTGACTTGTCCGTTTGGAATCACCAGTGTTTTTGTTCCTGGCGTAATGATGGACGTATTAAAAATCTGAATACTCTCAACTTTTCCAAACTTTTCAGATATTTCAACCCAGTCGCCTACTCGATAGGGTTTAAAAAATACAATGGTGATACCAGAAGCAAAATTACCTAAGAACCCCTGTAGGGCTAATCCAACAGCAAAACCAGCCGCAGCTAAAACCCCAAGTAAAGACGACACAGCAAAACCAAGTGTGGCCGCGGCCGCTAAAATCACCACAAACTTAAGTAGTATGTCAATGATAGAAGCTAAAAAAGAACGAATCTCTGGTTCAATACCAGATTTTTTAAACGTTTTTTCAAAAAAAGAATTGAGCTTGTTTGCAATTTTAAATCCTACATAAAGAATAATTAAAGCAATTAAAACTTTAGGCAAAAATGTTACCGCCCAGTCGGTTAACATTGTTAAATATTTGGTGTAATCAATATTTTCCATGAATGCAAATCTATGAAAAATCAATTTTTTAAAAAATTTAACTATTTTTGCCCTTCGTTTATTAGCGAAAGTAGCTCAGTTGGTAGAGCGCTACCTTGCCAAGGTCGAGGTCGCGGGTTCGAATCCCGTCTTTCGCTCAAAGCCTTTTAGGCACATTTAAAAGAGTCAATATAGACTCTTTTTTAATTGTTGCTCGGGTGGTGGAATTGGTAGACACGTTGGACTTAAAATCCAATGACCATTGCGGTCGTGCGGGTTCAAGTCCCGCCCCGAGTACTTTTTCGGGTTTTTGGCATTTTTCAAAAACCCACAAAACAACTCAAAACCTCTTTATTTAAAGGGGTTTTGTTGTTTTAAGTCATTTCTAGTCTTTTTGAAATCTTGAATTTAGTTGCACAAAAAGGTGTACAGTTGTGTCTTTACGGTGTATGGCAATGGTCAATTTTAAGCTCAGAAATAATACTGTTTACCTCACTGAAGAAGAGCTTGGAAAAAATCTACCAGCTCAATTTATCTGACCAAAGTGATGTGGTCAATAGAACACGAGACTTATTTATGATTGACGCCAATAAAGGCCTTCGTGTGTCTGATTACAACAAACTCTCAGACAAGCACATTATTACAGAAGAAGGTAGAAAAATTTTCAAAATCACCCAGCAAAAAACGGGGCATTAGGTCGTTATACCTGTAAGGCCAATTGTAGAAGAGATTTCAGAAAAACACAACGGTAACGGTGTTCCAAAACGAGTACCAGAGCAAAAGATGAATAAGATTTTAAAAGACTTAGGCGATTTAGCTGGTTTGGATAGCTTATCAATCATGGCTATTTCTGGTCATACCAGCGAGAAGAACTTTTTAAAGTACATCAAGGTAACCAAGAAGCAAAAAGCCATTCGGATGTTGAGTCATCCTTTTTTTGCTAAAAAATAACTCTCAAACGTTTAAAAAATTTCATTTTGCATTAAAAAATTGTTATATTTAACAATAAATTGATGTAAAGTGAAGTATTTGGACTTTCATCAGGCACTAAAGCCCTATGTCGTATTTTCGCTCAAAGATGTTGAAAAGCTTTATCCATCTTTCGATAGAAGGCGCCTAGTAGAGTGGCAAGAAAAGGGATATATCATTAAAATTAAAAATGGGCATTATTGTTTTTCAGAGCTAGACAAAACAGAAAGTCTTTTATACGCTGTTGCCAATAAAATTTACAAGCCATCTTATGTTTCACTTGAAAGCGCACTGGGATACTATGGATTTATTCCAGAAGGCGTGTTTATCTGTACTTCTGTTACCAGCAAAAACCGTAGAAATTATGAGAACGCATTGGGAACCTTTTTGTATCAGGAAATAAAACCAGCCTTATTTTTTGGCTATACTCTTATTGAAAAAGATAATGCTTCATTTAAAATAGCCGAGCCCGAAAAAGCCCTGCTCGACTTTTTCTACTTACGCAAACCCAAAGACATAGAAGAAATAAAAGCACTTAGACTAAACATCCCATTGATTCATGAGCGCCTTGATTTTGAGAAACTATCAGCCTATCAAAGCTTAATTGACAATAAGAAATTAGATCAAAGAATAAATCAGTTTAAAAGACTACTGCATGCTTAAATTAGAAGAAATCAAGCGCTATTACCCGGAACACCTAAAAGCCTTTGACAGATTTATCATCAGGGAATACCTGCAATACAAAATTCTAGAAATCATTTTTGAGAGCCCTTATGCGCATAAACTCTCTTTTTTAGGAGGAACAGCCTTGCGTATTATACACAACAGCCAGCGCTTTTCAGAAGACCTAGATTTTGACAACTTCAATTTAGACACCGATGATTTTAAGGGCATTACGCTTGTCATTAAAAAAGCCCTAGAGCAATTGGGTTATACGGTAGAAATGCGCAATGTAGAAAAAGGTGCCTATCATTGTTATATTCAATTTCCTGTTTTGCTCTACAATGAAGGACTCAGCAATCATAAAGAAGAAAAGATCTTGATTCAATTAGACACAGAGGCACATCACTTTGAGTATGAGCCTGACAAACCTTTGCTCAATAAGTTTGATGTGTTTACACAAGTGTTTTCTACCCCTGTAGATATTTTACTAGCCCAGAAATTTTATGCCGTGCTCAATAGAAAAAGAAACAAAGGCAGGGATTTTTTTGATATTGTGCATTTGCTTGGACAAAACTTAAGACCCAATTATCCATACCTTATTGCTAAGGTTAATATTGATAACCCCAAAGATTTAAAGCAAAGTATTATAGATAAATGCAATGCACTCAACATGCAAGAAATGGCAAATGATGTTAGACCCTTTTTATTTAACCCAAAAGACGATAAGAAAGTGTTGATGTTTGTTGATTATGTTAAGCAAGTAAATCTATAAGGCATGAAAACTATCCAACAAACAAACACCCCACCTCATTTTGAAAATGAAGAGATTAAATGGCTTTATGAGAAAGATTTCAGGATACCCACAGACCAATTAACCAAAATACTATCTCTACCAAGAACCTCTGTTATATCAGACCTAGAGAAGGTCTTATTGGATTCAATACAACGTCATCAATACTTCTTAAAGAAAGAAAAAAGCTCAGGGGTTACTGCCGATGATATTTTCTTTCCAATGCACGCCATGTATCTACTTGGAGAGCTAAAAGCAAATGAAAGTTTAGATCTTATTTTTCAGATTTTTAGACAAGGGGAAGATTTTCTTGAATTTTGGTTTCATGAGCTTATAACAGAATGTTTTGTTGATCCACTTTTAAATTTAGTAGAACAGAACATTGAGAAATACGAAGCCTTTCTCAAAGAGCCAAACATTTATATTTATGCCAAATCTGAGGTTTCTAAAGCCCTTGTACAGCTTGCTTTGCATAAGCCTGTGTTTAAAGAAAAAGTAATAGAGGTCTATGATCGTGTATTTACTTTTTATTGCAATGCAAATAAAGAAGACAATGTTCTTGATCATGATCTAATTTCTCTAGTAATATGTGACACCATTGACATTCAGGCCTACCCACTCACAAACGTTATCAAAGAGCTATTTAAACTGAAATACATAAATGAAACCATTTGTGGTAATTATGAATCTGTGCATCGGGATATTTCAGAAGAAATAATACGATATGATCCTAAAATTAAATGGCTTTCCCTTGTTGATACATACACTCAAATTGTTGATGAATGGTATCGTAAATCAGATGAAGGAAAAGGTTATTCTAGTCATGCCCCAGTATTAAAAATTGGGAGGAATGATCCCTGTCTATGCGGTAGTGGAAAGAAGTACAAAAAATGTTGCCTACAATAACAGACTTTTTAATCTAAGCAATGTTTGTAATATAGGTTTTTAAGGGTTTGGTGCTCAAATATTTGAAACCGAATTTTACAAGCTCCGCTAAATAGATTAGACCACTCTTTGTTGGAAAGCTTCTCAATTGCTTCAATGAGCAGTAGCTCAGAATTATTCCGTTTGCCAGCAATTTGTAATTGGTCATAAAGCTTTAGATACAGGACTTAACAGAAGTTTTCAACTTTCAACTGCAAAATCTGGGTTAAAAACTCTTCATCTAATAAATCTTCTGTTTTCATAGTGTGTATTATACGTTATTACCGAACTTATTTCCAGATTTTCTTTGAGCTCTTTTTTAGGAACTCACCAAAATCTAGAATACATTCTGCGTTTACACACTTTTTGGGATACTACCAACTACGCTCTTTTTTATGTCCTAAAATATTTATTTAGGACGGGATTGTCATTTTTTAAATCATCTACATAATTTAAGAACTCTAAAACTCACTTGAAAGCGTTGAATACATTAACTTTTACAGTTATTTTGACCTGACAACTTCCCTATATTAATTCTTTGAAATCTTTTTTACGGAGTTTTAATTTTTTATAAATAAGTAATTCTACCTTTTTGTTTCTTTTATCTTTCACTTGTTCATTTTGTAACTGACCTTTACCTTTCAATAAACTTATTGGTTTTTTATTAATGATATACTCTTTTCCTTTTTTACTTTTCGCCAATACTGTTATGTATGGCTCATAGACTAAAGCCGGAATTTTTATTTGTTTAATGCCATTCTGAGAAGGCAGAATATCGTATTTTATATTCGCGCAGTTGTAATCCAATACAGCATCTATTATTTGTAACCTTTTAGTGTATTGTATCTTGATTTCTAAGGGCGAGCCTACTTTTTTAAATCCAACTTGATACAACCCTCCCTTTCTGTTTAAATTAAAGGAGTAAACATTCTGCTTGCTTTTATCATATAAATTATTGAGTGGTATAATTTTATTGTCATTTTTTGAAAAGACACTAATCTCATACTTTTTCAAACATTCAGGTTTTATAAAATTTAAAGTTGCCGGAAAACACAATTCTTCATCATCTCTAAAAGAAATATTATATATACCGATCAAATATTGAAAGTTATGGTCTTTAATAGGCTTAAAAGCCTGTTTTGTTTGATTATTGTAAAGATCAAATACAATATCAGAATAAAAGTGTTCATAGTCACAGATATTTAATTTTAAAAAACAACCATCTCTAAGTACAACAAAGGTATCTCGATCACAAATTTTAAGGTTTTTCTCTGTTGTGCTTCTGATATTCTTGTCATTTAAAACCTCTTTTTCTAAAAAAGAAGGAATTTCCATTTCCCTACCTATTAAATTCCTATAACTCACAGATACTTTTAAAGCATCAAAATCTTCGGATAAATTATGCAAAAAATCATAATGAAAATTTTGATCATCTACCTCTCTATATGTTATAGGGTTATGTTTATTATTAATAAACTGTTTTAGATTCTCAACCCTTTTTTGGCTGATTGACTCTGAGGCTTTACTCATAGAATAATTAAAAAAAATAACCATCAACTCTTGCCCTTCCAAATAATCAAGATATCCCTGTAATACTTCCTTTTGGCTCTTAGTTAAATGTTCATCTGAATTATGGTAAATAAGATCAAATGATAAATATCTATTATCCTCTTGTGAAAAAGAAACACAAGAAAGAGAGAACAGACTTAATAGGATTAGTATTTTTCTTTTCATTGAAATATCGTTTTTTAATAAAATACACTCAATACAGCGTAAAAGTACACAGAAGTCCTCTGGAAGAATATGAGAAACATCAATAGATATAATGATACACATCAACTAATAGATAGATTTTTTTATCTTTCGGTATACGAAAAGAAAGTAATTAAACAAAAACCAAATGAAAACACACATCGTACTCCTTTTCACGTTATGTATATTGTACTCGGGTGTCAAGTCACAAACAGCTAGTTTTGGGTTTAATGGGTCTTTAAATGAACACCATTCTAATTTATCGCCAGATTCTAGTAGTTGTACCTTTTCATATACCCAAGATAGATTTGGTAACCCTAGCAAAGCGTTAAAAATTAAAACCGGACGATTAATTTATGAAAATGCGACTTTTTCAACAATAGGCACTTCAGATATGTCTATTTCATTGTGGGTAAAAATAAATGCAAGCATTCCTTTTAACCAATCTGTTTTATCTAAAGTAGATGACTCATTTAATTATGCCTATGAAATATATTACAATACCACAGCAGCGTCTCAATTTAATGGTAGGTTTTTGGGTTATCTCAAGCCAACTAATTCAATAGATGTTTATTACTGTAACAGTGATTCAATATTAAATTTTGGTGCAGACACAACGTCTTGGACGCACATATTTTTATCGATAGATCGATCAGACTCTATGCGTTTATACATAAATGGTGTAAAAGAGTCTGCTGTTTCACTAGCACCAATATCAGGCAGCATGATTGGTAACATAGATGATATTTTACGCATTGGTTCAGATGAAATTACCATAGATGACATTATTTTTTTTAAACGACAACTAAGTGATAACGAAATACAAGATGTTTACAATGGGCTTATAACAACGAATAAAGAACAGCCACAAAATAGTGATGAGTTATTTATGTATCCTAATCCGTTTAAAGAGTTTGTAACCATAAATCAGACCGGACATTATAAAATAAATGACCTACTTGGCAGAACCGTTATGCAGTTTTATTCAAAAAAAGATCGGGCAGTAAATCTGTCGCGCTTAAAGCCTGGGTATTATTATCTAAAGAACTCAAACAACACGAATCAAACAGAGCTCATTATAAAGAACTGATTTTTTATGATTAAAGATCAAACGATTTGCCTATTTGTGGAAGCACAAGGGTTTTTCTTTTTCTTTTAAAAGCCTCTTTTGCTTTTTGGTGGTTTATTTTTATTGGGGCAAAGGTGTCAAAGTGACACCCAATAATTTGATCACATTCAATATACTCAGACGCGATAGAAGCATCCTGATAGCCCATGGTAAAATTATCACCAATAGGTAAAATAGCAAAATCTAACTTAGGACATGTTTTAGGGATCAGTGCCATATCACTGTAAAGCGCAGTGTCGCCGGCAAAATAAAAACAGCCTTCAGAATTCCAGATAACAAATCCCCCCGCAGTACCCCCGTATGCCCCATCGGGCATTGAGCTTGAATGAACCGCGTGTACGTATTTCACCCAACCAAAGTCGAATTGAAATTTTCCGCCTGTATTCATAGGATGTCCGCTGATATGTTTTTTAGAAAACCAACTTACAATCTCAAAATTTGAAATTAAAGTTGCATTTGATGCTTTGGCGATTGTTTCTACATCAGCGCAATGATCTTCATGGCCGTGTGAGAGCAAAATGTAATCTGGTTTTATACTTGAAATATCAACAGATAAAGCCAGCGGATTTGAACTTATCATCGGGTCAAACAAAAGGCTTTTGCCTTGCGTCTCTATCAAAAAACAAGATTGCCCAAAATAGGTGATAGTCATAATTTATGCGTTTAGATTTTAAAGGTAGGGTTTTATAAATTGCCTCCAAAGCCATGAAATTGTAACTTTGTAAAACAATGAAAAATAAATGCATAAATATTTTTTTGGGGGGATGTGTTTTGCTGTTGTTTTCTTTTAAAGGATGTACGAATAGCCCGAAGTGCCAAAGCAACAAAGTTGGAGAGGCGTTTATAGACATTTCTTCAAAATCTTTTTTAGAGTTAAACAATCAAAATAATATTGTTTTTGAGTCTGCTGCTGGCCAACAGATGATCTTTGATTTAGAAGTACAGCACAGAACCAATAATAGGTCTTGTTATAATTATTTGTGTAAAGGATTTACAGACCCTTTTCAAGGACAACCTTGCGAATATATTGATACAGAATCATATGTTAATCTTTATAGAGATCAAAACAATCAGTATATGATTGAAACGAAGGTAGTGATGGAGCCAAACCAAGAAGAATCAGATTATTTTTATGATCTATACAGCCTTCACTTTTCTAAAATTGGCCTATTATCAAAAGCGCAAAAAGCACTTTATGCCCATCATCCCTCAATTGACTTGTCTTCTATTTATTATGTACAAGAGCCATTTATTTATTTAGGCGCTAAAACACTAAACGGAACTGCGTTTAATGAGGTGTTTAAAACCAACAACACCAACTTAGAATCTGTGTATATTTCAAAAACGAAAGGCGTTATTGCATTTACTTTAGAACCTGAGTTATTTGTAAGGTCATTCTAATGCTTTTACCCCCCCCTGTTTTAGAATAAAATTTCAGAGCGGTTTAATTTTTCAAAACAAACTCTAGTTTTTTTTGTTTTTATTTGTAAGGTTTAGATTTTTATTTCGATTTAACCCTTGACAAACTATAAAACATGAAAAAAGCATTTCTTCTTTTATTTTTAGGAACATCTCTATCTTTTTATGCTCAAAAATCATTTACCGACTCACAAGCTCAGTCATATATTCAAAATAGATCTGTAAAAGAAGGTTTATCTAAGCATGATGTTTCACATACTAAAATCACTGACAGTTATACAAGTGGAGGGATCAAACATGTGTATGTGCAGCAATATTTTAATAATTACCCAATAGAGTCGGCGATTTATGGCGTACACAGCAAAGACAATGAAGTGTTTTATGCGTCACATCGCTTTATTTCAAATATAGCCGAGAAAACAACAGATTATTACCCATCCATTACTTCAGATCAAGCGCTAAAAGTGGTATTAGAAAATCACCAGATTTATACCATCCCCCCCAAAAAACAAATCGATAAACCCAATACTTGGCACTATGAGTCTACCAAAGAATTAATGCATAATCCTGAGGTTTCTTTGTGTTATATCCCGCAGAATAATAAGCTACATTTAGCATATAGAGTGTTGGTGCATCTTAAAGAAAAAGACCAGAAATGGGTCTATTTCGTGCATGCTAAATCATCGGCAATAATCGATAAACAAAGCTGGACCAAACACTGTGCATTTGAAAAAGATGCTTTTATGAATCAAAATAAAACCTCTACAGAAACCCCCATAGGCACTTCAGCATCTTCATCTTCTGCGGATGGATCATCTTACAGGGTATTTGAGTTACCCATTGAAAGCCCAATTCATGGCAATAGAACGGTAGTGACAGACCCTTCTGATCAGGTTTCTTCGCCTTTTGGTTGGCATGACACAGACGGAGCGCAAGGGCCAGAATATACCATAACAAGGGGCAACAATGTACATGCTTACGAAGACAGAGATGGCAATGGCAGTTCATCGGGCAATGAACCTGACGGAGGCACTAATTTATTATTTGATACGCCCTTTAATTTATCGATGACTACCAATCAAGAAACAGATGCTGCGACTGTTCAGTTGTTTTATACTATGAATATGATCCATGATATTAGTTACAGACACGGATTTGATGCGGCTTCTGGTAATTTTCAGCAAAATAATTATGGGCAAGGCGGATTATCCGGAGACCCTATTGATGCTCGTGCGCAAAGCGGATTAGAAGTCGGAGAGATAAACAATGCCAATTATGTGCATTCTACAGAAGGGTTTTCACCTACGGTGAACATGTATATCTGGAGTAACGAAGACAACGGATTAGTGACTGTAAATGCACCCTCTAATCTTGCGGGCACGTACTCAACTGGCGGCGGCGATTTTGGTGGTCAAATTACATCAACGCCACTTACGGCTACGGTAGCTGTTGTAGAAGATAATACACCTAATCCATTGTATTCGGATGGATGTGAGACGATTCAAAATGATTTAACAGGAAAAATTGCAATTGTAGATCGCGGGACTTGTGAGTTTGGTTTTAAAGCCTTAGCGGTTGAAAACCAAGGAGCTGTAGGATGTATTATTTGTAATTTTGAAGATCAAATTATTGGTATGGCTCCAGGCGCTGTTGGTGATCAAGTGACTATACCAACGGTGTTTATGAAAAAATCAGACTGTGATTTAATTCGAGAATTTGCAGGGGCAGGATTAGAGATTTCTTTGGTTGATCCGGGTATTGCAGATACTTTAGATGGTGATTTTGATAATGGTATTATCATGCATGAATATGCGCACGGTATTTCAACAAGACTTACAGGCGGACCAACGCAATCTTGTTTGTTTAACGATGAAGAAATGGGAGAGGGATGGAGTGATTTTTTTGGTCTTGCTTTAACAGTAGAACAAGGCGATCAAGGAACAGACGCTAGAGGTATAGGCACTTTTGTGAATGAAGAATCTCCAAACGGTATAGGGATCAGAAACTATCCGTATTCAACAGATATGACCATTAGCCCTCTTACTTATGCTGATGTGGCTAATGTTTTTGTAGATGAAGATGATATACCTTCAACACATGCCATAGGTGAAATATGGTGTAATATGCTCTGGGATATGTATTGGGCATTTGTAGAGCAGTACGGATTTAGTGCTGATTTATTTTCAGGAAATTCAGGAAATAATATGGCTATAAAGCTGGTTATTGAAGGGATGAAGTTGCAATCTTGTGATCCTGGATTCATAGACGGAAGAGACGCCATCATTGCGGCAGATCAGGCACTTTATAGCGGAAATAATAAATGCTTAATACAAGAGGTTTTTGCACGAAGAGGGCTTGGAATTAACGCTTCACAAGGTTCTCCGTATTCTCATACAGATGGTCTTGCAGATTTTCTAACAGATCCCTTGTGCACCCCTGAACTTAAAATAGAAAAAACAGTTACAGAAATTGTAAATCCAACAGATCCTATTCAAGTAACTCTAACAATCGATAATCATGTCAACACTCTACAAACATCAGTAGTTGTCGTAGACACTATACCTTCAGGCCTTTCAGTGATAGCTGGTTCAGAAAGTATGGCTTTTTCTCAGCAAGGCAATCGTTTAGAATTTGTTCTTCCAGACATGGCTTATCAAGATCAGGTTGTTGTTAGCTATCAATTAAATACAACTGATCAAGACGCTTCAACTGAAATATTTAAAGATGAGGTTACACTTGATTCAGATGATCTTATATGGGAATCAGTATTTAATGATGTTAACTCTTTTTACGAGTGGATTATTACAGGCAACAGTTTTCATTCGCCAAATTTCTCTTTGTATGCTCAAAGTTTAAGTGAAAGTACAGACATTACATATAAACTCAGAGATCCTATTTCAATTTCTGGCAATCATCCAACACTTTCATTTTGGCATAAATACAACACGCAAGCAGGTTTTGATGGCGGCGTGGTTGATTATTCTTTAGACGGGCTGATATGGCAACCCTTAGAAGATGCCTTTTTTAAGAATGCCTATAATTCTAATTTAGATTATCAGACTTTTGTAGTGCCTAATCTTAGAGGATTTTCAGGCCATAGCGATGGGTGGATAGCGTCATATGCCGACTTAAATTTTTTAAACGGAGAAGATGTTTATTTTAGATTGCGTTTTGGCACAAATGATTCTATTGCTGTAGACGGATGGTATGTTGACGATTTTCAAATTATAGATCTTGTATCTTTTTCATCGGGTGCTTGTGTTTCTTCTGATCAATCACCGATGGCTTGTTCGTTTCCGAAAGACCGTGGAAGTTTAATGAATATCGAAAATCAAACAACCCCTCCAGACACAACAAATCCTGGGGGTGAAGAGCCAAATTCTATCACTGAACATTCAAACAATGCCTTACAGATCTATCCAAATCCAACCAATGAAGATGTGTTTGTAGTTAATCCAACCAATAAAGCCATTGATCATATACAAGTAACTGCCCCGAATGGAGCACTTATTGTAGAATTTACACCTACTAAAACAATTGAAAAAATAGCGTTAGATCAGTATGCTTCTGGAGTGTATTTTATTCATGTCACTTGGCAGAACGGATATAATGAGATAAAAAAGGTATTTAAACGCTAAAATAGCATTAGCTCTAGAGTATTCAGAAGAATCTTTTTTTTTGTTCTCTCTACCATTTAGTGTAAGGCTGTTGTTGTAGATTAAAGTTTAAATATTTAGAAATTTTACTGACCTCCCGATCAACCCAAGGAGGTGTTTCAAACTCTTGCGTTTCGCTTTCAAGCTCAATTTCAGCAATCACAAGACCCTTGTTGTCTCCTAAAAACACATCAACTTCCCAGAGCATCCCCCCAAATAACACCTCATATCTATTTTTAACAATAGGCAAAAATTGGCCATGTAATTGCATGAGTTCTTTAGCGTCTTTAAGTGGAATTTCATACTCATACTCTAAACGCGAAATCCCTTCACCGTGTTTAATGGTAATAAAGCCGATATTATTTTTAATGCGTACCCTTGAGACAAACGGTTTTTCATAGAACAGATAGTTTTGCTCTATATAGATGGGTTTGGGTTTTTTTAAGGCCTTCCATTCTTGCAAATGAACGGTGAATTTACGTTCAATTTCTTTTCCCATGTTAATTAATGTTTGGTAGTTTCAACCAGCAAGTGCCATTTTTTTATCTAAGTTAAACATAAAAAT
>JAHDCS010000035.1 GCA_020629755.1 Flavobacteriales bacterium
AGCACGAAGCTCGCCTCAAGATTAGGTTTCTTAGGATCGTCAGAGACGATGACGTTGATAGGTTGCAAGTGTAAAGACAGTGATGTCAAAGCTGAGCAATACTAATAATCCATACACTTTTAAAGCACTTTTCTTTCAATACGTTTTTAAAATATTTTTGGTGACTATAGCGTAGGGGATCACCTCTTCCCATTTCGAACAGAGAAGTTAAGCCCTATAGCGCAGATGGTACTGCCGTTAGGTGGGATAGTATGTCGTTGCCAGTTTTTAAAAAACCCCTGCTTTGCAGGGGTTTTTTGTTTTAAAAAGGTTTGTTTTTTGAAATTTTTTATGATTTCATAAAAATTTTACATTTACAGATCTTTAATCATAAAATCTTTTCTAGGTTTGAATACGATGAGTACATGTAGGTGTTTCGTTTTCTTATTTTTCATTTTAGGTATCAGGTTATCAGCTCAAATACCTTCACATATAGTAGAAGATACATCACGCAGTATTTACAAACAACAATTAACCAATGCCTTTTCTACCTACAGAGCAACACTCTTTGATGTAGATCAATATAAAGTAGGCTTTAATTACCATCCTTATTTTTTACAAAGAAAATTTGAGGTGCCTAATTATACGTTTGAAAAACCTATATATACCCAATTAAATTATCAAAGTTTTGGCAAGCCAAATCAACAGATTAGTGTGTGGCACAATCAGCCCATTACAAAATATGGTAAAATAAAGATATTTTATCAAAATAAGTCATCTGAAGGGTTTTATTTAAATGAACGGGTAGGCGTCACAGATTTAGATATTACAAGTACATTTTCAGATTCTTTACAAAAGAATACGCTTATAGTATCCTTTCAAAATAGAAAGCACAAAGCAGATCAAAATGGGGGTATATCTACCGGCGTTTTCCAAAATTTCACAACCCCGTTAATTATCAAGCGTAATGTAAATACGCGTTTAGAAGACGCAAATCGCTTAGATAAAGTGCGTAAACTCTCTTTGAATTACCACAGAGATATAAAGAGTATGACGCTTCATTTTGATCATCATTATACCCGAAACATACATCAATATACCCATACACCTGCTGCATTTGCTAATAATTTTCTTGAGATACTTCAGTTAAATAGCTACACGAACCTCTCAGATTCTATACGTCAAAGTACTTGGACAGCAAAATGGTATGTGGCGAATTTTTTACCCAAAGATTCTATACAACAGATGTGCCTAGGTGTCAAGAACACTTTATTAAATCTTAGAGAGTTTTGGTTAGATTCATTAGGTGCAGAACAGACCTTTGTAGGTTTAAAAAATAGGCTTAATACATCTGTATTTTTTAGATATAATGTAGAGTCAGCACTTTCTTTTCTTGCTCAGGGCGAGCATGTTTTAGCTGGATTTAACACCAACGATTTTAAATATCATGCCTCATTAAGTCATCTAAAGTCAAATTTATCAGCCAAGGTAAATATCATATCTCAAAGACCCTCTGAGTTATTTTACAACAATCATAATGCTTACTTTAATTATACAAATGCACTGAATCAACAAAGTATTTTTGATGCCTCTTTATTGTATAACATTAAGGGCTTAAAAGCAGAGCTAAGTCATGCCTCAATTTTACAGTATACCTATTTTAATGAAGCCATTCAGGCTAATCAAGCTAATGTCAACGTGAGCCGAATACAACTCGGTTATCAAAGAGAATTTTTCAAGCATCTTTATCTGAAGATAAACGGATTTTTTCAACAAGCCTCAAATGAAATACAGCTGCCTTCTTATGCCGTCAACGGAGCATTGTATTATTATTTTAAATTATTCAAAAAATCATTGCCTATGACTCTGGGAGTAATTGGAAATTTTTCAGAAGAGTATCTTTCAAATACCTATCATCCTTTACTTAATTCATGGACATATCAAGACAATATTTTTTCGGGAGGATATCCATTGGTTGATTTTTATGCAGATATTCACCTGACTAATGCCACCCTTTTTTTACGGGTTGATCATATAAATCAAGGGATTTATCCTTTTGAATTAGCGTATCAAACGCCTTATTTTCCTGTAAACGAAAGAGTCTTAAAATTTGGTGTGAAGTGGGAGTTTTTTAATTAGAACTTGAGGGTTTTTTAAACCATAGACTAAGTACGATACTTAGCAAAGTGAGAAGAGACATCCACCCAATATAATCTCCAAAACGTGTGTAAAATGTTCTGGTGTTATTGGTGAAGACATTAATATTAAAGACATCTTCTTGCCACCAGTTTGTTCTATCTTTTGCCCCTTCAAACGGAATCAGGTTGCCTTTTTCGTCTATCACACAGGAAATACCAGTATTGGCAGAGCGCAAGATGGTTTTACGGTGTTCAATCGCTCTTAAACGGCCGTAGGCTAAGTGTTGGTGGTAGCCTGGCGTATTTTTCCACCAGCCGTCATTGGTGATGATAGCTAATATATTAGCACCTGCATTGATATACTCGCCCACAAACGACCCGTAGATAGATTCATAACAAATGATGGGGCCCACTTTAAGCTCAGTGTGAGGGACGTTAAAAACAGAACGGTTTTTTTGAATGCCTAAACTTCCGGTGGTGCCTCCTAGATCTAAAGCGTATTTTTCTAAAGGTTTCAGTAAAGTACCAAAGGGCATTTTTTCAACGCCGGGCACTAATTTTGATTTATGATATAGTTCAATATTTGACTGCTGATCTATAAACCCAGCCGTATTGTAAAAATCTAGAAAAACACCATTTTTATATTCTCGAGCTGTTGCTGGCGCACTCTGAGCGTCTTTATATAAACGGTAAGTACTGAGTCCTGTCAAAACAGAAAGATTATGGGTGCTTGAAAACGCAGTAATTAATTCAATTTCTTTAGCATTCAATAGTTTGGTTTCTTCTATGTTTTTCGGAATGCAGGTTTCAGGGCCCACGACAAGTTTTGTTTGGGGGGATATCTTTTTTTCTGCAAGGCTTAATAGTTTTTGGATTTGCTCTTTAGAGCTCAGATTGTCAAATTTGTCAAAATATGGATCGATATTAGGCTGAACAATGACAACTTCAGTTTTATTCTCAGTAGATAGGGTAGTGTTGCTTTTTATCCATATAGAAATGAGAGGTAAAAAAATAAGGCAATCTAAAAGCAGACCAAGTTCAGCACTCAGTGTAAATGATTTTCTCTTTTGGTAGACTTTAGAAAGTATAAAGAGCAATACATTGACTAGAAGTATCCATACAGATCCGCCTAAATGACCGGTGTATTCATACCATTGAATCAGTAATGTATTGTTTGAAAACACATTTCCGAGTGTGAGCCAAGGCCAAGATAAGTCCCAGTGCATGTGCACAAACTCAAAGCTGATCCATACAGGAATTAATAAATAGTACTTTTTTTGATGAGAAGGAAATTTTTTTAAAAGCAGAAAAAAAACATAAAATGTAATGGCCATCAATAAACTATTGGCTAATATGGCAAAAACAGCTCCAAAAGGGCTGGCATGCCATATCCACCAGGTAGTGATAGAATTCCAGATGAAAAAACTGAGATAAAATAATAAAAAAGGGAATTTGGTTTGTGTATCATCACAAATTTTTAACAGTGGAATGAACGCAAAAAAAATAAAATAAGGTATAGGCGTAATCCCTGGCCAACTAAGTGCAAAAAGTAATCCAGATAATGTGGCTAATCCAAGGTTTTTTAAATTAAGTCTGGACATTTCTTAAAGTTAAAAACAGGTAATTTTTTAAAGATATAGACAAGCCCCAACTCAAAACCACCTCTTCGATTGGTGGCAGGTGTAAAATTGGAGTAATTAAAATCATAGGCAAATCTGCCATGAAAGCCTTTATAGTCAGCCCCAACAGACACCATAAGGGCATCTTTAACTCTAGAACTTATGCCCGCGTATACATTTTGTGGCGCGTATTTACTTTTGCTATTTAGTTTGTATTTTAAATCGCTTCCTAAAACATATAAACGGTATTTTGATTGCATGGACATCAAAAATTTAGGTAGTAAAGTATAGCGATCGTTTATCTGATAACTGGCCATCAGCATATAATTCCCTCTCTTGTTTAAGGTTTGAGCTGCTTGGTCGAAGCCGCTATTTTTTTTAATGAGATTATCTACCGCTACACTAAAAGAAGCGTGTAATTTTTTAGAAAATACGCGATTCCAAGTCATGCCAATATTAGAATTAACATTTACAATCCCTCTGTTTTCGAATGTTTCTCCGGAGGATAGACTTGGATCAAAGACAAAACCGTTGTACTGACTATTAAAATACAAGGCATCGTAATTGATTAGATTTTGATTGATGCCCAACATCCCCCCGAAAAAAATAGTCGAAAGACTATCAAATTTTGGCAATAGAGTATAAGACGCACTTAGGTTTAAAAAAAGTTGTCTAAATCTTGAATCTCCGGCGACTTCATGAAAAATTTGTGTACCGAGGTGTAGAGGCTTAATGTTTGCAATAGGCGATTTAAATTCGCCATTAAAGGCCGTACTTGTAAATGGAACGGTCACGCTTCGCCATTGGTTTCTGTAAAGACCACTTAGGCGATAGTCGCCTGAGAAATTACCGGTTTGTGAGGGCGATATCAGAGTTGGCATAAGATCAAACATCGAATAATGAAAATCTTGTGCATGTAGAGAGCCGCTACAAATACACAGAGAGATATATGCGATAATGTGCCTCATTTACCTGATTAATGTGATATTGCCTTTTAAAAAAGCCTCTTCTTTATTAGGGCATACAGCCTTTAGGTAGTAGTCGAACACACCGGCGTCCATTTCTTTGTTTTTATAAGTGCCATCCCACCCGTTTGTAATGTCATTAGACTCAAATATTTTTTCGCCCCATTTGTTGTAAATGGTAAAGTAAAATTCGGTGAGCAATCGTCCGTTTACATATAAAATATCATTGGTGTTGTCGCCATTCGGTGTAAAGGCATTCGGTACAAAAATTTGAGGATCGTTGCAGATGTATTGAATTACATGAACAGTAACTACAGAATCAAAATAACATAGAGAATCGTTTGTATCATAGCTTCTAAAAATATAATCGGTGGTTTGGTTTGGAGAAACGATTTGGGAGAGATCAGATGGGTTTTGAAAACCTTCATTTATCCAACTAAATGTGCCAGGTTCTTCAGGAGCAGCAGAAATTTCACTGGAGGTAAATTCATAAATGGTGTCGGGATTAGCTTGTAAATTAAGATTAAATGCATCAAAATTAGTGGCAGAAATTTGAATGCTATCGGTTTGGATACAGCCATTATTGTCTGTGACTTTCACCTGGTATTCACCAAGGCATAATTCATCAAATTCTGGGCTTGTAGACCCAAAATTACCCACTGAATACGTATAAGGGCTTGTTCCTCCATTGACTGAAAACTCAGCAAATCCCTCACAAAAATTAAAACAAATAAATTCAGAATAATTAATCGAAAAATCTAACAATGGCGGGTTGAGAAGCGTAAATGAGCTGTCTATCATGCAATTATTGTTATCGGTCACACTCACATTATAAACTCCAGCACAAAGTGAAGATAGTTGAGCATTTGTTGATCCATTTGACCATTGCATATTATAACCAGGCACACCTCCACTTATGACAATTTCAATGGAACCATTGCAGTCGTTGTGGCAATCAATAGAATCGATACTTGTACTTGCAATAGTAAGTGCTGCAGGCTCTGCGATTTCAATGCTACGTATGGCCACACATAAATTAGCATCCGTTATTGTAACGGTATGTGTGCCAGCACACAGATTTGAGGGGTTTTGTGTAGTGCTAGTATTGCTCCAAATGTATGAGAATGGCGGGTCGCCACCTAAGTGTGTAATCTGTGCTGATCCATCACAATCTCCAAAACAATTAGCCGGATTGGTTGTAATTTCTAAAGCTAAATCAGCGGTATCTTCAACTAATATGGTTTGTGCAGTATCGCAGTTTTGAGTAGAGAGAGTGACCGTATAATTGCCTGGGCATAGATTAAAAGCGGTAGAAGTGTTTTGGTTATCGGCATTAGAATCCCATTGATAGGTATAGGGCTGAGTGGTAGATATAATGGCCGCTCCATCACAAGCGCCACATGTGGCTGGCGCAGTACTGTAAGAAAAATTAAAGTCTTCTAAGAAGACAGTAACCGTATCTAATTCTTCACAATTTCCAGAGGTAATTTTGATATACAGGGTAGTTGATTGAAGTACGTTAAAGCCAAAGCTAGGGCCAATTACTGGGTTAGAAAATTGTGGGTTAAATGACCACTCAACAGTACCTGAAAAATTTTGATCTACGGCCGTAAGATAAATAGAGTCTGAAGCGCAAATAATGGTGTCGTTTAAAGGGGTGTAATCTAAAGGATCTAAAATTGAAATCACCGACTGTGTGGTATCTGAAATATCACAAGTGGTATCTATGGCAATTAAATTAATGGTATAGGTGCCCGGTTGCGTATACCAAACCGATGTGTCTATGGTGCCTGTAGAGGTGGAGCCATTGCCAAAATCCCAGATGTACTGATCGGCGCCCACACTTTGATTGTTTAAACTTACAAGAGTAGGGCCACAAAAAGAGGTGTCAGAGGTAGTGAAAGAAGAGATCACTATATTTTCAAAATCAAACTTAAAGGTACCATTATTACAATTGCTGCTGTTATTGGTATTCGATACCACCCCTGGAGTAGTCGGAAAGTCACTGCTTCCGCCACATCCGGCACATACAGACTGGTACACAACGCCTTTTTTATCAAAACGACTGGTACCTCCATCTACATGTTCATCGCTTTGATTGCCGCCAAAATAGCTGCCATAGGTTAAGGATTGCATCCCGCTTTCAAAAACAGCAATGTAAAAATCGTAGCCATTGGGAGAGTTGGCTTGAAAGGCATCAAAGGTCGTAGGCATACCTGTCATGGCTTGTGTAGAGCCAAGCCTTCCGCCCCAACCAGAGATATAGATGTTGTTGCATTGATCTACCAAAAAGGCAGATGGCGAAAAGTTAACGGAGCCATTGCCATTGCCAAATACACTAGAAAATTCAAAGGCAGATAAATTGGTGTTTAATTTTGCAATAAACTGCTTACTGTTTGAATTGCTGTATACCCCTGGTGTTACAGGCATGCTTCCGAGAGATTGCCCTAAAATATAGGGGTTATTGAACTGATCAACTTCTATAAAAAAGCTTTGATCATAACTAGATGTACCAATGTAAGTAGAATTTATAAATGAAGATCCGTTGGCATTAATTTTAATCACAAAGCCATCAGCATCTCCTCCCTGATAGTTGGTGTGTAATGCATTAGGGCTAGAATGAAAATCTGTAGAATTGGTCCCGCCAGTAACGTATACATTGTTTGCAAGGTCTGTTTTTAAACTGTAGCCTGCATCTTTATTTGATCCCCCCAAATAAGTACTCCATAATATAGCACTTAAATCAGGATTCATTTTTACCACAATACCATCTTGAACGCCCTGAAAGCTTTGCTCAAATCCGTTGACCATCGGAAAATCGTTTGAGCGCGTTGCAGAAGTTATCATTGGGTTTTGATTGTTGTCTAAAATAATTTCTCCTCTGAACTGATCGCCATAATTATAGACCAAATCTTCAAATGATGTTTCAATAGGTGTGTTGTAACTCACTCCATCGTTTTGAGATCCTCCCAAATAAGTGCTAGACAAAAGCGCTGTTCCGTTTGTATTGAATTTAGAGATAAAAATATCGGTACCATTCTCAAAATTAGCGCCATTAGAGGCAAAGTCAACACCTGATCCTCCATTGAAACTTTGGTCAAAGGCGTTACTACTCGTCGGAAAATCAGACGATGAGGTGGCTCCGTAGATATAGAGCTGATCATTTGCATCGGCAACCATGCTGTGCACCGTTTCAGTGCCATCCCCCCCTAAATAGGTTGAGTACATTAAAGTACTTCCATCGGCCGCATATTTACTGATGACCACATCCGTGAAATCATCAAAAGAACTGTTGGCATAACTCGTTTGAAAAGCACCAATAGTGGTCGGATATCCTTGCGAAAAGGCTATTCCGCCCGCATATAAATTGCCAAATGAATCGTAAGTGGCCGTCATGCCAAAATTATCAGAGTTAGAGCCAGAATAACTCGAAAAAATCAGCACAGGATCTATAATTAATGGTGTGCTCTTATCGGTGTTGTCACAAGAAAAGGTCAAGCGATTGCCTTTTAAATGATAGTCTACACGTTCAGGGATATGGGTCTTGGTTTTAATGCGGTATGAAACAGGCTTTTCTTCGACTATTTGTGCCACACTTGTTTTTAGAAATAAAGCCCCTTTGTTTAATTTAATTTGATCTAAGCCTTCATATAAAAGCTGAATGTGTTTGATTTTAGCACCCTTTTTTAATCTAAAATCATATTTAAGTTGATGGTTTTCAAAATAAAATACCATATCAATTTTAGGATAAATATTCTGATACATCAGCATTTGATAACTTTTAGCATCCGTGCCCTGCTGTTCACCTAAGTAGAAGTTGTAATGTGTTATTTGGGGGTCTCTGGCGATAATTCTGCAAAGCTCAGAAGCGCCTAAGGCATGTACTTTATAGCTGTGTTTCTTTAACTGAATGGCTTGTTTTTGTGCTTGGGTAAGAGCCTTTGCGTGATAGTGCGTTAATTCAGAATAATCTATAAAACTATAGGTAAATGAAGAATCTTCAAAAAAGAGCATGCCGTTTTCAATAAACAAACCATACTTCACATGCTTTGGCCATTGGCCTTTGTTTTCAATAAACCCGTTGTTGGTATGTCCCCAAATGGTTGATGAACTAAATAAACTCAGGCATAATATGTGAAAAAAATAGCGGATAATGTTTATAATTTTTGCCTTAAAAATAAATGGATGTTAGTGCGAGTCCATACATTTGGGTTTTCTCTTAATTTGAGCGCCACAAAGATACATATAAATCCGTTTTATAAATTTATTTTTTCTTTTATAGGCGGTATTTTAATTGGTTTTCATTCTCCTGTTTCTCTCAGCTTAGAAAGGGTTTTAATGGCCATTATTACCCTATCTTGTGTGCTTTTTATACTTCAGTTTATTCGGCGTATTTCATGGCATTTTTTAGGGGGGATATGTGTAAATGCTTTATTTGTATGTGCAGGCACCTTGCTTTGGATGGCTCACCAGCCCAATTATCAGGCTAAGCATTTAGTGAACAGCTATAAAACAGGCACTCAAATAGAAGGATATATATCGTCTTTATCTTCACAAACGCCATATTTCTATCGGTTTAATCTTACCGCTACTCACCTAATTGAAGACCAGTCGAAATATAATACCTCCGGAGAATTAGTGGTCTACCTTTCTAAAGAGATTACCGAAGAAAGAAGCCTTTATCCGGGTAAAAAAATGCTGATTGCACAACCACTTAAAGAAATAAATCCTCCAAAACAGACCGGCGATTTTAACTACAAGGCCTATTTGGCCAATAAAGGAATTTTCCATCAGGTATTTGTTAAGAACCCCTCCAAAATATTTATTTTAAAAGACGCTCATCGATCTTTAAAGATTTTAGCGCTTAAAGCCCAAAAACAATTATTAGAAAAGCTACAGGCCTCTATAGACGTAGATGAAAATTTTTCTATCGGAGCCGCCCTTTTGTTGGGCTATAAAAAACATATAGACGATCAGACCTATAAAGCATTTCAGTATTCAGGAGCGATGCATGTATTAGCCGTCTCTGGATTACATGTAGGGATTGTCTTCTTTTTTTTACTTATGGTCTTTTCTTTGTTTGGCAATGGCAGAAAAAGGCAAATAGTACGCTATATCATTATTATGATTCTGCTTTGGATCTATGCATTCATTACTGGCCTTTCGCCTTCTGTGTGTCGCGCGGTTACTATGTTTAGTTTATACGGAGTAGGCAAGATATTCAATCGGCAAGTATCTGTGGTTAATATTGTGCTTTGCTCAGCGTTTATTTTACTTCTCATACGGCCTCATTATCTGTTTGATATTGGCTTCCAGCTCTCCTATGCCGCTGTATTTGGCATCGTTTATTTTTATCCCATTTTTAAGGCATGGTTTACGCCTAAATTTGGCTATGCTTGGTTGAATAAGGGGGTGAGGTATCTCTGGAATTTGACTTGTGTGTCTTTAGCCGCTCAGTTGGCAACCTTACCCTTAAGTATGTATTATTTTGGAATCTTCCCTAAGTATTCTTTACTCACGAATCTTATAGTAATTCCGTTAGTGAGTATTATTTTAAGTGTTGGTTTGTGTTTTTTTGCAAGCGTATTTATCTATGAACCTATTGCTGATTTCTTAGGCGATGCTTTAAATACCTTTTTGTTGTGGCTTAATGAATCAACTAAAGTAATTATGTCTTTCCCGGGTTGTGCAGTGACAGATATTTCATATTCTATCTCTACAATTGTAATTCTTTTTATGGGTCTTGTCTGTTTGTACTATATCTTGGCGCATCGAGATGCCCGCTTTTTTTTGGGGGGATTAGCACTTGTTTTTGTACTGTTGACCCAACAAATTTGTGTCAGTATGGGGATATCTATTATAGGATAGAGTTCTTTTCAAAACTAAAATTCAAAATCTTATTCCGCTCTTTGAAAAGAACTCCTCTTATAGATAAAAGTGCTCTTGGATGATAATTGAAAATTAATGTGTCTCTATAAATCTCAAGAATTAAAACTTAATGTTTTTTTGGTATATTTGAAACCCACATATTAAAAACAGTGTTGTTTTTTTAATAACAAACAATAATTCTGCATTTAATGTTGAACATTTTAAAACGATCAATGTTGTTTCAAATAGTTAAATTATACCAATTATGAAAAATATATTTACCCTAATAAGTCTTTTATGCATAGTGTCATCTTCAATGTTTGCTCAAGTGCCTTATTGGTTTGAAGAAATTCTAGAAGAGAAAGTCCATGATCCGGTGGTAAGAGATTACCTTGAGCAAGCAAAAATAAAATACGATCGTAATGAATCATACCAAAAAGAGTTAAAAGCAGCGTTTGAGCATATTCAAAATAACACCTCTACAGCTTTAAAGTCAGCTAGTGGTCCAGTAGAAATTGAGAATCAGTATGAATTTGGCTTTGGCGCCGAGCCTTTTATCGCCATAAATCCAAAAAATGAAAATCACATAGTAGTTTCTTACATGGAGCAAACTATCTCAGGGCAAACCGTGATACTTGATATGCCTTTATATGCTTCTTTTGATGGCGGAAATACCTGGACCAAAAGTTCATTTAGTGTGGCCTCAACGCTTCAAAATCTGGGTATTTCAGTGCTAGGCGGAGGCGATCCTATTTTTTCATTTGAATCGGATAGTACGGTACACTTTACATGGGTAACCTTAGGTTCTACTGGTGCAGGAGGGCTTTTTGATGCTCAAATGGCGATGTATTATGCACATTCAGAAAATGGCGGATTAGATTTTATTTTTTCACCTGACACCAATATACACGCCGTCCATAAAGGTGATTTGTTGGCCGGAGAATTAATTGATAGACAATGGATGGATGTTGATGCCAATGGGGGGCAATTTGATGGGAACACTTACTTAAGTGCGCTATATGGAGGCTCTAGTTTAACAGCACCTGGAGAGATAATTTTTGTGAAATCTCCGGGCGTAAATCAATTTACTAATGTTCCGGTAACAGCAGTGGCTGCATCTGGAAGCAATCAAACCCAATTTGGCAATGTTAAAGTAAGTACAGACGGATCTGTACATATGACATGTATGCGTTTAGATCCTAATACACAGGCCGGTGAAGTGGTATATGTAAAATCTACTGATGGAGGCACAACATACTCTACTCCTTTAGTGGTCGCAAATGCGACCACTGGATTGCCTACAAACCTTTTTGGTCAACAAGCAATACCCTCTAAGGTACACAGCAGAGAGAATTCAGCCTTGAGTTTGGCGGTCGATAGAGATAATGTATACGTGGCTTGGTCAGATATGTCTTCTAATACTATAAAATCTTATTTATCAGTATCTAACGATGGCGGAAATACTTTTTCAGCGCCTTATGAATTTGGCGTAGAGGCTTTAGGCTCTAATTTATATCATTTAATGCCTAATCTAAGTGCAAGTGAAACAGGGCTCTCTATCACATGGTATGCGGTAGATCAAAACAGTCTAATTGGCCATTATATGTTTTTAGAGTCTTTAGACTTCGGGACTTCTTTTGTAGGCTTAGACACACTCTCTAATAGTTCGACCAACTTTTTTGGCATGGCTACTTCTCAAGAAGATTTCTTTGGTGACTACAATGCAAGTATAAGAAAAGGATGTGCTACTTACTCTGTTTGGGCCGATGGCCGAAGCGGTGAGCCGCGGGTATATATGGCTAAAGTCAACTCTTGTCAAGGGGCAGTAAGTATTGAGCAAACACCTATAAACAGCAATTTTTATCTGGCATCACTCTATCCGAATCCGATCGATAAAAACACGAATTTAACCTTGAATCTGTCTGTGCGTCATTCAGATAAGTTAATGGTTGACATTTTAGACATTCAAGGCAAACAAGTGGCGCATCTAAAAACTGAAAATGTGTTAAAGGGAGATAATGCTATTCACATTAACTTACCTGATTTTATTGCATCTGGGCAGTATTTATTGCGTTTAACAAGCGCTGATAATGGAGTAATTACTCGAAAATTTCAAGTACAATAATACTCTTTAAAACGTGTTAAGATTTGGCTTTACCGTTATTAATGTATACTGGTTTTAAATAAAAAGGCTCAAAATATGCGGTAGATTCAAAGTCTTGAGCGATTAATTTTTGATGTGCGATCATAGCCATATTTTCTGCTTTAGCTGTGCATTTTGTATGAAAGTTTAAAATAGATTTTTGTGGAGCTAACAGGTGTTGTGCTTTTTCTGCTCCACTTCCTACAATATATATTTGCGCCCCTAATGCGCTGGGTTCAAACAAACACGAATCATCTAGAATTTTACTAGTTGGCGAACACAAAGTAGATAATTCATGGTCAAATAGCTGCATGTACACTTCGTCTCTTCTGGCATCAATCATTGAAATAATTTGATCTTTTGAGTTAAGTTCATGACTGCTTAAAAAATCTAAAGCAATTAATTTTAAAGTATTTACAGACACTATAGGGATCTGTAGTGCAAAGGCAAGCCCTTTGGCGAAAGAGGTACCAATTCTAAGGCCTGTATATGAGCCTGGCCCTTTACTGATGGCAATGGCTTTTAGGTCTTTTTTATTAATTTGTTTAAAACATTTCTCTACCATAGGAGCGAGTGATTCAGCATGAGAGAATCCTTCATAAGCATCATGGTATACCATTGATGTTTTTTCACTTACTGATATAGAACAGAGACTAGAAGAAGTTTCAATGTTTAAAATCATTTCTTAGATTGGTTTTGTTCGTACCAGGTGTCTATTTTTAAAACTTTGCTTTCAGCTGCTTTAACCGCTAAAGCATCACAGCGTTCATTTTCAGGGTGGCCGTTATGCCCTTTAATCCAGAAAAAACGCACCTTGTGTTTAGAAAAAATGCTTAGGAATCTTTCCCAGAGGTCTTTATTTTTCTTTTGTTTAAAGTTTTTCTTAGACCAGTTAAAAACCCATCCTTTTTCAACAGCATCTACCACATACTTTGAATCAGAATACACATTAACCTCGCAAGGTTCTTTTAGCATTTCAAGGCCAATAATGACACTTAAAAGTTCCATACGGTTGTTGGTGGTAAGGCGAAATCCTTCCGAAAACTCTTTTTTGTGTGCCCCATATATTAAAATAAGCCCATATCCGCCATTGCCGGGGTTTCCTCTTGCGGCACCATCTGTATAAAGAGTGACTTGTTTAGCCATGTATAAGGCAAAAATACAAGAAATACTTGCACTATGTTTTTTAATTTGCTAGGTTATTTGTAGATGCACAATACATTATCTGAACATATACAGATTGGCAAACAAGGTGAATGCAAAGCATTAGAGTATTTGAAAGCTAAACAGTATACAATCATTCAGACCAATTATAGAGCATCGAATTATGAGATAGACATCATTGCGCTGTTTAGTAAAGTGCTTATTTTTATTGAAGTAAAAACACGCTCAACTGACCTTTATGGATTACCAGAAAAGGCAGTAAATAACAAAAAGAAACAGTCATTAATAAGGGCGGCACAACAATTTATTAGTCAAACACACTTAAAATTTAAGGAGAGCAGATTTGATGTCATTTCAATAGTTAAGGGCGATGTGTTTCATATTCAAGATGCTTTTTGGGTATAAAAACGCAACCTTTTTAAAACATTTTGCGTTAAAACTACAAATCGATTAAACTACTATTATGAGAATAGGTCAATTTTTTACGTTAGGATTAAGTTCAGCACTAGTTATATTTAGTTCAAGTTGCCGCAAAAAGTCAGGGGCATGCGAAGATGGCTTTTTTGGGTTAGACCGTATCGTTCAGCCAAACGTTCAGCAAACGCCACAAGCAGTAGGGCAGCCTCAAGACTTAGATGATGGGTTAAATTGTACAGTCCAAACATATAAGTGGTCTCCTTCAGTCGAAGAATTTTTGCTTTTGAATCCACATGATGCTATTTATCCAGGAGCTATTTTGGGAGCCAATTCTTTAACAGATGGTAGTTTTTCTTCTATTGGGGGTGAACGAGCACCTATTGATTTATCTATTACGCTGCAAGGAGTAAATCAAACAAAAATAACAGCCCCTTCTGGTAAGCTTTCTGATGTGAATCAAGCCATTACTGATTTATTAAATCAGCAATTGACAGGTTCAGAACCTGCAAAATATGAATATTCTGAAGAAAGGGTACACTCAACAGAATATCTTATGGCTCATGTAGGGGCCTCTGCCTCAGGAGGGTGGGGTGAAGTAAATGCGAGTTTTGATTATGAAAATACCGAACAATTCACCAAATACTTGGTAAATTTTAAGCAGGTATATTATACCGTTAACATTGACCGCCCCGACGACCCGTCTGATTTTTGGGTAGAATGCCCAGATGAAAGCGTGTTTAATGGGGATGTGCCTGTCTATGTGTCGTCTGTAAAATACGGTAGAATGGGCCTATTAATGATTGAATCTAGTTTAAGTTCTACTACTATTGAGGCGCATTTAGATGCAGCTTTTTCTATTGCTACTACAGATGTTGCTGTTGATGCAGATTTTAGAATGGAACAGCTACTCGAGAACTCTAATATTGATATTAAAATAATAGGAGGTAATTCTACTTCTGCAATACAGAGTATCAATGGGATAGATGCATTTAGAGATTATATTTTGAATGGAGCTGAATACTCAATAGATTCAAGAGGTGAGCCTTTAGCGTATACGCTTAAGTTTATTGATGATAATTCTACGGCGCGTATTATCACTGCCACTGAATATGACGTAAGAGAGTGTGAGGTATTAGAGCAAAATCAACTACTAGTAGATTTAGATCCAATTTTAGATCAAATTTGTCCTCTTTATTTTCATCAATCAGGAGGGGATAACAAAATGGGGAGTGGAGATAATGTTGATTTTGACTTTAGTTGCAGATTAGAGATTAATGTTCAAGATGAATCTCAGCTACATGCTGTCTTAGATGTAAGCGCAGATGAAGTCAACAATTCAGGAGGATACGACCCTACTGCAGGAGAAATTACTGGAGTAAAAAAAGTAGTATACACAGCTCCCGCTGGCTATAGAATTATTGAAATAAATTCAGACCAAGAATTAAATAATTTTCATGGCAGATTTAATGGGGAGGTAAGTGCAGTAGTTGTCAAATATAATGAAGATGGTGCTCCTGCTGCGCAGTCAGTAAATCCAGATGCTGTAACTGGTGTAATTGGTTCAGGACTATCTGTGGATAAACTATCAATTTTATCAAATCCAAACGGTAGTGACAATCAATTTTCTACTGGATCTTGTACAACTACTAATGTACATGTTAAAGATATATTCTTTAAACCTGTTGTTGTGACATTAGAAGAGCTATAAAATGGATATCAAATTAAACAAAAAAGCACCACTGTACACAGTGGGGCTTTTTTGTTTTTGAAAATAATTTTTATCCATTCAAAGCTTCAGCGCCCGCTACAATTTCTAAAATTTCGTTTGTAATAGCAGCTTGTCTGGCTTTATTGTAAGTGAGTTTTAATTCTTTTATAAGCTCAGAGGCATTGTCAGTTGCTTTATGCATAGCGGTCATTCGTGCTGCATGTTCAGCTGCGTTTGAATCAATAAAAGCTTTATAAAACTGGGTTTTAAGCGCTTTAGGGATTAAGTGTTTTAGTATCTCTTCTTTTGAGGGTTCGTAAATATACTCACCTACGGTTGCAGTTTCATCTTTATCGATAGAAATGGGCAAAAATTGCTCTACCGTAGGCAACTGAGTGGCTGCGTTTTTAAACTTATTGTAGACCAGGTAAACACGATCAAATTGCTTGCTTGAAAAGGCCTCTAATATTTTATCGGCATAAGCAATAAAGGGTTCGTACTCGCTTTGATTCACCAAATCATTCATCTCTCTAGGTAGGGTAGTACCTTTAATAGCAAATTCTGTTTTTTTGAAATAGTCATTCGCTTTTCTGCCTGCAGCTAAGATGGTAATATTTTGTTTTGATGGGTTTAATCTCTCTTGAATAAAAGCATTGGCTTTTTTAAGAAGTTGTGAGTTAAATCCGCCGCATAATCCTCTATTAGAACTCACCGGAATAATTAAAATATTTTTAATCTCAGACTCATCTCTAGAAAAAGGGCTGTCTTGTGTAGAAACAGCAGAGCTTATGTTTCCAATGATTTCAGTAAGTTTTTCAGCGTAAGGCCTAAGTTGAACAATACTATCTTGTGCACGTTTAAGCTTGGCAGCAGATACCATTTTCATGGCTGACGTAATCTGTTTTGTAGAACTTACAGATGTAATTCGATTTCGTATTTCTTTTAAGTTTGCCACTTATGCTTTGTATTGCTGAGTTAATTCTTTACAGACAGATTGTAAGGTGTCAATCGTATCATCAGTAAGCTTACCAGATTTTAACGTTTCTAAAGTTTTCTTGTGCTTTGCCTCAAGTAAAGACAAATATTCTTCTTCGAATTGTTTTACCTTTTTTAAAGGTACGTCACTTAACAATCCTTTAGTGCCACAATAAATAATGGCAATTTGTTTTTCTACAGACAAAGGAGAATTTTGCGCTTGCTTGAGTATTTCAACATTTCTAGCACCTTTATCAATCACGGCTTTTGTAGCGGCATCTAAGTCAGATCCAAACTTGGCAAATGCTTCTAATTCTCTGTACTGTGCCTGATCTAGTTTTAGAGTTCCAGCTACTTTTTTCATGGATTTTATTTGCGCTGATCCACCAACTCTTGACACTGAAATCCCTACATTAATGGCTGGTCTCACGCCAGAGTTAAAGAGGTTAGATTCTAAGAATATTTGCCCATCCGTTATTGAAATAACATTGGTTGGTATGTAGGCTGAAACATCACCTGCTTGTGTTTCAATAATCGGTAAAGCAGTTAAAGACCCCCCACCTTTTACAACACCTTTAAGACTGTCTGGTAAGTCATTCATGTCTTTAGCAATAGCATCAGATGTATTGATTTTTGCCGCACGTTCTAATAATCTTGAGTGCAAATAAAACACATCACCAGGGTACGCCTCACGACCCGGTGGTCTTCTTAACAGAAGAGAAACTTCTCGGTACGCCACGGCTTGTTTTGAAAGGTCATCGTATACAATTAAAGCAGGTCGTCCAGTGTCTCTGAAATACTCGCCCACTGCAGCGCCTGTAAACGGGGCATAAAATTGCATTGGCGCAGGGTCAGACGCATTTGCAGCCACCACAACAGTGTATTGCATAGCGCCGGCTTCTTCAAGGGTTTTAACAATACCCGCGACAGTAGATCCTTTTTGTCCAACGGCTACATAAATACAAAATACCGGCTCACCAGCCTCAAAAAATTCTTTTTGGTTAATAATGGTATCAATGGCTACAGTTGTTTTACCGGTTTGTCTATCGCCAATAATAAGCTCTCTTTGTCCTCTACCAATCGGAATCATTGCATCAATTGACTTTATCCCAGTTTGTAAAGGCTCATTTACCGGTTGGCGATAAATGACGCCAGGAGCCTTTCGTTCGATAGGCATTTCGTAAAGTTCGCCTGTGATTGGCCCTTTTCCGTCAATCGGATTCCCGAGAGTATCAATCACACGTCCGACTAATCCATCTCCAGCTTTAATCGAAGCAATTTGTTTGGTTCTTTTTACCGTATCTCCTTCTTTAATCCCTTTTGATGGGCCAAGAAGAACAGCACCAACATTGTCTTCTTCAAGGTTTAAAACTATCCCTTTTAATCCCCCCGAAAATTCAATAAGCTCACCAGATTGCACTGACTCTAAGCCATAAATACGCGCAATACCATCACCTACTTGTAAAACAGTACCAACTTCTTCTAAAGAGGCTGAGGTATCTAAACCGGATAACTGTTTTTTGAGGATTGCAGAGACTTCTGCTGCTTTAACTTCTGCCATGATTACTATATATTATAATTGTGATTCGTAAAGATTTGAATTGAATTCTGTTTTAATATTTAAAAGCTTACTTTTTACAGAGGTGTCAATTTGTTTATCACCCACTCTAATGATAAAGCCGCCAATAATACTTTGATCTACACTATGCTCAATTTCAAGCTTAGAAGCGTCTATATTTAAAACTTTAGTTATTTTAGTGACATCACTCTCAGAAAGCGCATAAGCTGAGGTTACATGAGCTCTTGTGATGCCAGCGTGGTTTTTGTAAAGTTTATTATACATTACAGCAACATCCCCCAATAAATTAATCCGTTTTTTTGAGATTAATAATTCAATAAATGAAAAAGAGAGTTCAGAGATTTTGCTTTTGAAAATTTCAGTAAAAATACTATGTTTTTTATCTGCTTTTACGACTGGGCTTGCAGAGAGCAACTTTAAGTCTTTAGAATTCTGAAACGTATTGCTTATCAGATTCATGTCTTTAAGAACAGCATCCGCCTTCTTTTTTTCTAAACCAAGATCTAAAAGTGCTTTGGCATAACGTATGGATGATCTTTGATGTTTCATTAGTTCATCTGTACTTCGTTAACAAAAGTATCTACTAATTTTTTTTGTTTATCTTTTGATGTAAGCTCGTCTTTCAGAATTTTTTCAGCGATGTCTACAGAGAGAACAGCCACTTGATTTTTGATCTCGGTTAAGGCTGCCATTTTTTCATTTTTGATGCTTTCTTTAGCTTGTAAAATCATTTTATCAGCTTCAGATTTAGCCTGGCCTTTAGCTTGGCTAATCATATCAGACTTGATTTCACGTGCTTCTTTTAAGATATTTTCTCTTTCTTGACGTGCTTCTTTTAAAAGATTTTGATTGTTGGCCTGAATTTTAGCCATCTCTTCTTTTGTACGCTCTGCTTCAAAAAGCGCCTCTTCGATTTTTTTATTGCGTTCTTCTACAGCCGATAGAATAGGCTTCCAAGCAAACTTGGCCAATAGAAAAACGAGCAGTAAGAAGGTGAGTGATGTCCAAAATATTAATCCAATTGCAGGAGTTACTAATTCCATAATAATGAGCGTTAACTATAATAGGCTACCAAGTGAGCGCAGCTCACTTGGTAATCCCGTATTACTTGAGGTTTATTACTTAACGAATGCTGCTGTCGCAATAGCGAAAAGCCCAGCGCCTTCAATAAGTCCGGCCGCAATAAGCATTGCGGTCTGTATTTTTGAAGCAGCTTCTGGTTGTCTTGCAATAGCTTCCATTGCAGAACCACCAATTCTACCAATACCTAAACCTACTCCTAGTGCAGCTATTCCTGCGCCAATGTAAAATAATCCTTCCATTCCTTCCATGTTTTTAACGTTTATATATTTAAAATTAGTGATGCTCTTCTACCGCAAGCCCAATAAAAAGGGCTGTTAGTAACGTAAAAATATACGCCTGAAGGGCGGCCACTAATAATTCCAGTAACGATATAAAAAGAGCCATCAATACAGCAGGTATTCCGGCAACAACAGATTTAAAAATAAAAACCAATGAGATCAGACTCAAAATCACAATATGTCCTGCTGTGATATTAGCAAATAAACGAATCATTAAAGCAAAGGGTTTAGAAATTACACCAACCAATTCAACGATAATCATCAGAGGCTTCATTAAAAGCGGAACAGGTGGCCAAAATATATGAGACCAATAGTTTTTATTTCCAGAAAAATTAACAATAATCATCGTAAAGATAGAAAGCGTCAATGTCACAGAGATGTTTCCAGTGGTGTTAGATCCTCCAGGTATTAATCCCAGAAGATTAATGATCCAAATAAAGAAGAAAAGAGTGAGGAGGTAAGGCAAATATTTTTGGTGCTTGTGCCTACCGATATTAGGTATAGCAATATCTTCTTTAACAAATAAAATAAGAGGTTCAAGAAAACCAGCCATACCTTTGGGCTCTAAGTTATTTTGCTTATAGTTTCTCGCCACAACCGTGAAAATAATGAGTAAAAGTAGAGCAGCAAATATAAGAGTGGTGGCATTTTTAGTAATAGAAAAGTCGTAGACTTTTTTTCCTGAAGTTTCAATAATATGATTGTGCTCTAATTTGTAGGTTCTATCGCCTTTAACGACACTTGCATGACCATGATCGAAAGCAGACGACATAAATAGGTCTAAATGTCCTTCAGTATAAAGTATAATGGGGAGTGGTAAGCTTACAGGATGCATTTTTCCATCTGCTCCTTTGTAATCGAAAAAATGCCAGTCGTGTGCATCTAAAATATGATGGATAATGGTCTCTTTTGGGTTGAAATCTTTGGATTCGCTATCATTGTGATGTTCATCGGAGTGCGCATGATGCGCAACTGGTGAAACTTCCTCTGGACCATGTGAAAATCCATCTAAGTGAAGCACTAAAAAGAACAAAAATAAGGCTTTTTTAGCCGTCATAATTTTGATTTCGAATGCAAATTTAAGGAGTTTAAAATATATTCTCAAGATTTCTTGTAAATTTCATTAAAAAATATCTTTAACACTTGAAAATGAGTTGTTTGCCTATCTCTAAAACTACTTGGCAAAATAACTTTTGTAATATCATTCTTTTTCGTTAGATTTAGAAAATTGTGCTAAGTCGTTGTTTAATAGCGTTTTATGTTTTTTTGGGTTCTTGTCTTGAATTAAATTCTCAGGTCTGTACTACCGCTGATGCGTATGATAATTGTTGGGATGCTTGTCCAGTTTGTAATGTAGAGGTTTTGGATGGTTATCAAGGAACTTCTGGTGGTTTTACTCCAGATGGTACAGCAACTTGCCTAAGTATTGAAAATTCATCTTGGCTGGCCTTTGTAGCCGCTGAAGATATAGTAGATTTAACCCTAACACCATCAAATTGTATGGGGTCTACTAATCCAGACGGTACTGGGTTGCAAGCTCAAGTATTTGAAGGCTGTTCAGGAACCCCCGTTTCAGGGTGTTTTACCCCAGGCTTTGAAACGCCTATGCAAATTAGCGCCACAGGATTGTCTCCGGGTACATCGTATTATATTTTGATTGATGGATTTGCCGGTTCAATATGTGATTACACTATTGACGTTAATAGCGGTCAGGGCGAAGTAGAGGTACAAGACCCAGACCCCATATCAGGATCATCTTTGGTTTGTTTAAATGGCACATTTACATATTTCACCAATGAAGTCGAGTATGCTGAAGAGTATGTGTGGGAATTGCCTGCAGGAGCAACCATTGACGGGCAGTCTTCGCCTGCAATTATTTCGGCTTCTGATAATGGGTTTGAAGTAGAAGTGACCTTTGATGGTTCAGTTGGCGATATTTGTGTAACACCTCAAAATCCATGCTCACAAGGAGGTACGGTGTGTTTTACTGTTGACGAAAAACCAACGGATACCTATATTTTAGATCCTATTGAGCTTTGTTATGAAGAGTGTGAGTTATGGGTGGATGGTGAATTTCATTGCGAAGACGAATACATGGTGGCGACGCTTATTACCGAACATGGCTGCGATAGTATCATTGAGCAAGAACTCATTATTGACGAATCGTATTATCGATATTTCGAGGTAGAATTGTGCCCGAATGAATGTTTTGAATTACATGGTGAGACTTACTGTGACGATGGATGGTACTATGAATATTTATTTAATGGCTCTAATGAGTGTGATAGTATTTTAGAGTTTAGAATCATTAAAGATGAATATACATTAACGGTTAATACAACAGACGCCTCATGTAATGCCGCTGATGGAGAAGCCTGTGTAGAATTTTCAAGTTTCACCGCCTCATATTTTGATTTTGAGTGGAGCTCATCTCCTGATCAAACGTTATGTGTAGATAATCTTCCTGGAGGGAATCATCAGGTTACCGTTACGGATGGAAATGACTGTTTAGATACGCTAGATTTTACCATAGCTACTTCTGGCAGTTCAATTTCTGCTGGCACCAATGGTTCGGTTTCTTTATGTGCTTCCGATGCACCCATAAATTTGTTTGATGTTTTGGGGGGATCTCCAGATAACACGGGCAGTTGGGATAATGGTCTGTCAGGACATTTAGGAGAGTTTGACCCATCTTTACTCTCTTCAGGTACCTTTACTTACACCATAAGTGATCCAGTATGTGGTAGCGTGTCTGCTCAGGTTGATGTAGCCGTAGAACAGGCATTTGAACCAGGCCAAAATGGTTCGGTGTCTATTTGCGCGTCAAGTACTGCAGTGATTAATTTATTTGATTATTTAACGGGTAATCCAGATGCCGGTGGAGAATGGTCTTTGCCAAATTTAGCAGGTGAAGGAATGTTTGATCCTGCGCAGCATTCAGCAGGCACATTTACTTACAGCGCGCCAAGTTCAAATAACTGTGCTTTTTCTACTTCAGAGGTAACCGTTTCATTTTCAAATGGAGTAAATGCAGGAACAGATAATTCTATAACACTTTGTTCATCCGACGCGCCTGTAAACCTATTTGATCTTTTGGGGGGATCTGCAGATAACACGGGCAGTTGGGATAATGGTCTGTCAGGACATTTAGGAGAGTTTGACCCTTCTCAAAACACATCAGGCACCTATATCTACACCGTAAGTGATCCAAATTGTGGTTCAGCGAGTGCTGAAATAGAAGTGTTAATAGAAAACGGATTTAACCCAGGACAAGACGGGGCAGTGTCTGTGTGTGCTTCTAGTATTACGGTGATCGATTTATTTGATTATCTAACAGGCAATCCAGATGCCGGTGGAGAATGGTCTTTGCCAAATTTAGCAGGTGAAGGCATGTTTGATCCTGTGCAACATTCAGCAGGTACATTTACCTATAGCGCGCCAAGTTCAAATAACTGTGCTTCTTCTACTTCAGAGATAACCGTTACTTTTATTGCGAGTTCTTTTGCCGGAAATGACACGACTTTAAATATTTGTGAGACTTCCAATAGTGTTGATATTTTAAGTTTATTACCCTCAAATATAACACCACAAGGATCTTGGACGCCTTCCTTTTCAAGTAACTCATCTATGTTTGATCCATCCGCAGATATGCCAGGAGCATATACGTATACAGTGGGTGGTGCAGGCTGTCCGATCTCATCCTCCCAAATAAACATCAATATAGGGCAATCCCCCCAAATTTTATCTGGCCAAGTAGAGTATTGTTCGGTAGATTTATCTACTATAGATTTACACCAATACCTTCAGCCCAATCCACATTATGGAGGCGAGTGGAATTTTCAAAGTCAGGCTGGTGAAGGGATTTACGATCCTTCATTACACTCAGATGGTCTGTATACCTATACCTACGATCCGCAAAACGGATGTGCGGATGTTGTTGCTCAAGTTCAGGTAAATGCGATTGCTTCCTCAGTGAGTGCGGGTATTGGAGATACTACTCTTTATATATGCAGCAATAGTTCTTCCGTTAATTTATTTGATTATTTAGAAGGGGCACCTGATAATACAGGAACTTGGAATAACGGGTTAACTGGATATTTAGGCGTGTTTGATCCGTCTCAATATCCATCCGGAACCTACAACTATACAGTGAGCGATCCTAATTGTGGCCCGATTACCTCAGAAATAGAAGTCATAGTTACACCTTTACCTAATGCAGGAGGCGATGTTGTCCATCAAATATGTTCTTCAGATACTCAACCCATTGATCTTTTTTCGTTAATTCAAAATAATCCAGATGTGGGGGGTACTTGGAACTTACCTGATATTATGGGTGAGGGTGTTTTTGATCCAACTCAGCATGCATTCGGCATTTATACTTATACCATTGAGGCACAAAATGGATGTGCGTTTCAATCTGCAAATGTGGCGCTCACACAATTTAATAACAACCCTGGAGAAGACACAAGTATAGTCATTTGTGATTCTGCACAAAGCAATTTATTCTTGTCTTTGGGGGGTAACCCTGCCTCTGGCGGAAGTTGGTCTCCATCCTTATCGTCAAATACAAGTGTGTTTGATCCTTTAGTAGATCTTCAAGGCATATATACCTACAGTGTAGGAGGTCCAGATTGCCCAGTGCAGACCGCTCAAGTAGACGTCTTATTGAATAAGGTTTCTGCAGGCAACGATTCTGCCGTTTCACTTTGCTCTTCTGGAGGGATAGTTGATTTGTCTGATTATATTGGTGTGTTAGCAACTCCAGGAGGTGTTTGGACTGATCAAAATGGCAATGTAAGCGCCGCACAGTTTGACCTATCTATACATCTTCCTGGACTTTATACTTATACGGTTCAAAGCAATGGATGCCCAAGTCAATCGTCAAGTGTTCAAGTGCAAATTACAGGTTCACCTGATGCTGGTGTAGATCAAAATTTAGCTTTTTGCTCTACTGATGCATTGGTTGATTTGAACACCCATCTTTCTGCTTCAGCAAATATTGGCGGCATCTATGATGGCTTACCTAATGGGCTTTTTAATCCTTCTGTAAATACTTCAGGAATGTACTCATACATAGTTTCCATCACTGGCTGTGGTAGCGATACGAGTATATTTACTATTGATGTGCATCAGCCTATTTATCAAGCGATAGATACACAGGCCGTTATATGCCAAACGGCAGGAGTACAAAATTTAGCTGATTATTTACCAAATGCGCCAATCAATGGATCTTGGCCAGGGTTAAGTACCAACAATGACTTTTATTTTGACCCAAATGCATTTGCTTCTGGAGCCTATCAATATGTGATCCCTCCAATAAATACTTGTCCGAGTATAACATCAACAGTTGATGTTGTGGTGTTAGACTCTCTAGATGCAGGTGCTGATACTAGCGTGACTTTTTGTAATTCATTTAATCAAATTGGGCTTTTTGATTACAGCTCTGGTGCAGATGCATCTGGGATTTGGTTTGGCCCCTCAACGCTTGTTAATGGCACATTTGATCCGAGTGTACACCTTGCGGGCACCTACATGTATGTGTTGCCTTCACAAAATGGATGTGAAGCAGACACGGCCTTATTTATGGTGTCTATTGAAGATTCTTTACATGCAGGAATCTCTTCTAGCCAACAGTTCTGTTCAGATGATCAGGCCGTTGATTTATTTTCATTGCTTGGCGGGGCTGCTCAAAGTAGCGGAATTTGGTCGCCTTTGCCTGCGTCACAAACCTCTTTGTTTGATCCGTCTATAGATACAAGTATGACCTATACCTACACGTTAAGCTCTAATGGGGTTTGCCCACCAAAGTCGGCAAATGTGAGTGTGGTGGTTAACCAGCAAGGCCATCCGGGTGAGAACAGCACACTGAATATTTGTGTGTTTGATTCAGCTTTGTTGATGCAAGATTATATTTTGGGTAATCCAGATACGGGGGGATATTGGTTGCCTTTATTGGATTCAGGTATTTTTGATCCTCAGGTACATCCCTCTGGAGTATATACCTATGTTGTTGAGGGAGAAGGCGCCTGTGAAACGGTTATTAGTGAGCATTCAATAACAGTGGATCAGCCGGTATCTGCAAATATTGAACCTATAGCAAGTGTGTGTCAAAATACGAATGAAATAGCTTTAAGTTCGAGTTCTTTAGGCCTAGGATATTGGACAGGTTCAGGAATTTCAGATTCTTTATATGGCATATTTACTCCTTCAGGGTTATCGGCAGGGGTTTATCCAATTGTGTTCCATTACTTTAGTGCCTGCAGTACCCCTGAGTTTTATGATATAGAAGTTATTGAGGCACCATCAGCTGAATTTTATGTGTCTGATAGTATCGGTTGCGTCCCTTACTCTGTTAACATGTTTCCGTATTTAGCAGATTCAACCATAGCGTATTCATGGTTTTATAATGGAGAAATGTCTACTTCTCAACCCAGTTTTATGCTAGAAGTAGATCAAGCGGGCACATCTGAAGTACAATTAATTGCGCAGAATGCCTTTTGCTCAGATACTAGTCAAGCAATTATTCTTCAGGGGGTAAACCCACCTATTGCAGATTTTTATTTTACACCCTTTTCACCGACAGTCGAATCACCTGAGGTGTTGTTTGAAAATGCTTCAGAGCATGCAAATAGTTATGTCTGGACGATCAATAATGATTCTCTATTTGATAGAGACATTTCATATGTGTTTGATTCTTTAGCTGCAGATACTTATCAGGTATGTCTAAAGGCGTTGAATGTGGCCTCTTGCTATGATGTGCTTTGTAAAGAAGTCTTTGTGCAGGGCGTATTTAATTTTTATGTACCCAATGCCTTTACGCCAAATGGCAATAGTGATAATGAATTTTTTCACCCTAAAATGTATGGCGAAGCACCGTCAAATTATACATTTGAAATATTTGACAGGTGGGGGGCTCAAATGTTTTCAAGCACCAATCCGTCTGAAAAATGGGACGGAAGTTTTCAAAACAATCCAGTGCCTCAAGGCACCTATTTATGGGAGATTTCGCTTTATGATAATGCGCATTTTGAATGGCGCACGTATAATGGCTTTGTTGTATTAATTCGCTAATAGAGGTTTTGAAAAGAACTCTAATAAAAAATTAGTGGATTTTTCGCAATAAATTCAAATAATTATTCTTTTTTTAACGATTTAATTTTTACTTTTTATCTATGTAACCTTATTGGTTTTATAACCGTAGAAGTAATTATCATGAAAAGCTATAGTACCATTTTTTTATTCGTCTTATTTTGCTCTTTTAGTAA
>JAHDCS010000036.1 GCA_020629755.1 Flavobacteriales bacterium
ATAACATCGGTAATGGCAACCTGAATGTCGTAGATGACTCATCCACCCAAAGCGTATCCCTACAAGATTTAGCAGATTCATTAACCAATTATGGGCTATCAAATTCAGACGATCAAACACTCACCCAATATGAAATAGAGACAGATAGCATTAGAATAGCTATTGAAAATGGCAACAACAAAGCCATTAGTTTAGCTGATTTACAAGATGCGTTAAATAATTTTTCAAACGATAACGATAGCGTGGTAGGAAATGAGTACAATGAAGATTTTTATTTAACCAATGACTCTATAATCATTCAAGATGGTGGGGGCAATCAGAGTATATCCTTATTTGATTTAATTAATGTTTTAAACAACAACTATAATGTAGGTACTGATGATCAAAAACTTTCAGTTTTACCTGGTGCTACAGAAACCTCAATTATTGAATTAGAAGATGGCAATCAGGTAGTATTGAATGCCGGTACAAATATAACGCTTCAAGAAACTGGTAATCAAATTACTATTAATAGCACAGGCGGATCAGGTACTGGAACTACTCAAAACTTAACCTACGCGCCATTAACGGATGAGATTACCATTAGCGGAGGCAACACTATAGACATCTCAGAGGTCAATACAGATACTCAAGGGGTAGATCTATTTGAGGTAACCAGTGCAGGAGAGTTGTATTTGTCTATTGAAAACGATGGAGATGCGGCGCATATTGTTGATCTTACAAGTATCAACGGTTTTGGCGATACAGAATACAATACCGATTTTAACATAGGCTCAGGTAATTTAAATGTTGTAGATGATTCATCCACCCAAAGCGTATCGCTTCAAGATTTAGCAGATTCATTAACCAATTATGGGCTATCAAATTCAGACGATCAAACACTCACCCAATATGAAATAGAGACAGATAGCATTAGAATAGCTATTGAAAATGGCAACAACAAAGCCATTAGTTTAGCTGATTTACAAGATGCGTTAAATAATTTTTCAAATGATCAAGACAGTATAGTTGGTAACGAGTACAACGATGATTTTTATTTAACTACGGATTCTATGATCATTCAAGATGGTGGAGGAAATCAGAGTATATCCTTATTTGATTTAGTTACAATTGTTAACAATAATTATGATGTAGGTACTGATGATCAACAATTATCTTTGTTAGGTACAACGTTAACTTTAGAGGATGGTGGTAGTGTTAATTTATCTGGACTTCCTGGTTTTGGAGACATTATGGGCGTTACAGCAGGAGCAGGTTTAACCGGAGGTGGAGTAGCCGGTACAGTTACTTTAAATGCATCAGCAAATAATGGTTTAACGGTAAATGCACTTCAAGATAAAATTCAACTTGGAGGGTCTTTATTTCAAACAACAACCATCACACATCAGCGCTATAACTTGATTCACAACTTAGACGCTGCTGGTAATTTTCAAATTCAAGATGCTGGTGTTCCGTTTTTTCACGCATCTAATTCAGGAAGAATAGGTATTGGAACCACTAGTCCTTTAGAAAAGTTGCATGTGCAAGGCAACATGCGTTTAACGGGCGCGTTTAAAGATGCTTCTGGTGATGCGGGTACAATGGGGCAAGTGTTAACCTCTACGGGTTTAGGTACCAATTGGATCAATGGGGGCAAATTAGGAACAGATGATCAAAACTTATCTGTAGGTGTAGGTGGTGTTAACTCCTCTGTCATTGATATTGAATCAGGTAATGATGTTACACTTTCCGGGGGGAGTAACATTACGATAACAGAATTAGGTAATGTAATTACCATTTCATCAACCGCTGGAGGTGGGGCTTCATATACGGCCGGAGGTGGCTTGCTTTTAACAGGATCTGATTTTAGCGCAAACGCAGACAATGGTCTTAGAGTAGACGCCCTTGAAGATAAAATAGAACTAGGGGGCGATTTAAATGAAATAACAACCATCACACATCAGCGCTATAACTTGATTCATAACTTAAACGCTACTGGGAATTTTCAAATTCAAGATGCTGGAGTTCCATTTTTTCATGCATCTAATACAGGAATGATAGGTATTGGAACCACTAATCCTTTAGAAAAGTTGCATGTACAGGGCAACATGCGTTTAACGGGTGCGTTTAAAGATGCTTCTGGTGATGCAGGCACAATGGGGCAAGTGTTAACTTCTACAGTATTAGGCACAAATTGGGTTAATGCATCAAGTTTAGGATCAGATGATCAAACATTGAGTTTGTCAGGAACTACGTTAAGTATAGAGTCAGGTAATTCAGTAAATTTAAGTGCATTACAGGACGGTACTGGAACAGATGATCAAACATTGAGTTTATCGGGAACCACTTTAAATATAGAGTCGGGTAATTCAGTAAATTTAAGTGCATTACAAGACGGTACCGGAACTGACGATCAAAACTTATCTGTAGGTGTAGGCGGAACTAATTCTTCGGTAATTGATATTGAGGGGGGCAACGATGTTACATTGTGGGGCGGTAGTAATATTAATATTACAGAGTCTGGCAATGTGATTACCATTTCATCTACTGCAGGTGCTGGATCTTCTTATACAGCTGGTGACGGTTTATTGCTTACGGGGTCTGATTTTGATGTTCGTGCTAATAATGGTTTGGGTATTTCTTCTGACCAAGTTGGACTAGGAGGTACTTTAATAAGAGCGACTAACATAAATCAAGGAGGCTATCAAATGGGCTTTAATTTAAATGGTACGGGTGATTTTCGCATTAAAGACAATGGCATTGCGTTTTTTCATGCTGGAGATAATGGACGTATTGGTATTGGTACAACAATTCCGTCAGAGCTCTTACATGTATCTGGTAATATGCGACTAACAGCAGCTTTGAAAGACAAAAATAATGAGGCAGGCACAATGGGGCAAGTGCTTAGTTCAACAGCTACAGGCGTTGATTGGATTGATTTGCCAGCGTCTGGTGGCGGTGCGGATGGTTATATTGGAGATGCTTCAACACATACTGCAGGAGGTAATCTTTTGATGACAGATAAAGAAATTCAATTCACAGGTTCTGAGACCAATATAAGTTTTGACAATGGGCAAGTTAGGATCTCGGCGCATGATGGACAAGGTAATTGGAATTTAATGACAGGCGTAGATCATAACAATAGGTATGTCGGATCTGGTAATGGTGCTTTTAAGATTACTATGAATGAAGATGGCTCACTTGGGATGTACTCTACTGGCACCAATGGTGCAGTTGGTAATACAGTAACAGACTTAAAGTTAGGTTTTTTTCAAAATAGCCTTAGTAATGTAGGTATCGGTACAGCTGCTCCTTCTCAAAAATTACATGTACAAGGGAACATGCGCTTAACAGGTGCCTTTAGAGATCGAAATGATGCGCCAGGAACAGCAGGTCAAATTTTATCTTCTACAGCGACTGGTGTGCAATGGATTAACGCCCCATCTGGCGGTGGTGGAACAACGTATACGGCTGGTGCTGGATTGCTCCTAACAGGTTCTGATTTTAGTGTGCGAGCAAATAATGGCTTAAGTATAGTGTCTGATCATCTAGGTTTGGGAGGTAGTTTAGTGAGAAATACAACAGTCACACAAGGGAGTAGTTACCAAATGGCTTTTAATTTAACGGGCACTGGCGATTTTCAAATTAAAGATAATGGAACAGCGTTTTTTCATGCGGGAGACAACGGAAGAGTCGGTATTGGAACTGCCTCTCCTGGTCATAAACTTGATATAAATGGAAATGCACGCTTTAGGGAAGATATTTATGATAATCTTAATTCGGCTGGTGCAAATGGGCAGGTTTTAACCAAAACTGCGTCTGGTGTACTTTGGCAAACGCCAGCAGCTCCCGCAGCAGAACCTTCTGAAATTTCTATATGTGAGTTCATGGCTTCAGAATTTGTAACCAATGGCGGAGGAGAGGTGCTTTTTGTTGTGCCTGCATCTTTAAATGGCAAAACCATTAAAAAGATAATTGTTAGGGCGTATACAGGGGGTGGTAGTGTTACGGTAGATGTAACCTCAAATGGCTTTGCTGTAGGTAGTGTAACTAATGTTACAACTACTGCAGCTTCAAATAATTCCTTGAATCAAGCCATTGCAACGGGTAATCTAATTGCCATTGAAACGCGCTCTTTATCAGCTGGCGCTACTTTAAAAGGGCTAACCGCTACCATTTATGTTGAGTAATGAAGGGTATTCTGTTTAAAGGATTTTTTATTCTGGGATTGTTTTTTTGGGGGGATGTAATTTCTGCTCAAAAAGTATATACGGTGCGTAAAAAGAAAACAGGAGGTTTTGATAATACCATGTATAATTGCTACCTATCAGACCACCAACCCTGGTGCATCGTCTAATACACAAGTACGTATACCTGCTGGTAATTCAGACGCAGGCTATTATATTTATTGGGAAGAGGTTGGTAACCCTTCAAATAATGGGTCTCTTACGGGTAATGGCACACAAACTATTACGTTTCCAATAGCAGGGCTATATAGGGTTGGTGTCAAGGCAGGTAGTGGTACCTTTAGTAAAATACAGTATTCCAATTCTCCCAATAAAGACAAAGATAAAATCATTACGATTGAACAGTGGGGTACTACCGTTTGGGATAATTTTGATGTGGGATACTATGGGTGCACAAATATGTGCTGTTTGCCACACGATGTGCCAGATTTATCAGAATCTAATAGTTTATATGGTATGTTTTGGCAATGTGCAAGTATGTTAGATGATTCAGTAGACAATTAGAATGTAAAGTACATTGAAGACTTTTCATATATGTTTGCTGAAGCTACTAATTTTGATGGTGAGCTTAATAACTGGTCTTTTTATTGTGTTTGGTCTGTTGAATGTGGTGGAGCTACAACAATGTCACATATGCTTTGGAAGGCTACAAAATTTAATCGTGATCTAGATAATTGGAATGTTGAGCGAGTATACTTAATGGATTGGATGTTTGCTGAGACTAATTATTTTGATGGATTAACCAGAAATTGGAATGTAAGTACCGTTGAAGATATGAGTTATATGTTTTACAATGCTGGGGTTTCTGGACAAAGTCTTGGGGCTAGTTGTACCAATTGTGGATTTTGGGATGTCTCAGAAGTAACTAATTTTAGCCATATGTTTGATGGAGCAAATAACTTTGATGATGACCTTTCTGGATGGACGCCAATTAAAGCGGACGATATGAGCTATATGTTTGCAAGTTCCTCATTTAATGGTGACATAAGTACATGGGATGTTTCTTCTGTTAGCACAATGGAATATATGTTTCTTGACAATGATAATTATGATCAACCAATTGATAGTTGGGATTTAAGTGGCATAGATATCAATCATATGTTTTTTAGAGCAGATGCGTTTGATCAAGATTTAAGTACTATTAATTTTTCTGGAGTTTCTAATATGGACGATATGCTTGAGGAGGCATCTTCTTTTAGTCAGTTTCATTATGATGGTCTTTTGATTAATTGCTCTACAAATGGAAATCCAGGAGGTGTTTATTTTAAAACAGAAGCCATGTATACAGGCCCGCCTAGTGCTGCAAGTACAGCAAGAACAGATCTTGATGATAATCAAGGATGGATTTTTATTGATGGCGGACCAAATTAATCCATAAGTAATTCTCTTTAAGTTATTAACAAAAACAGACGCAATTGTTAACATTAATATTAACACGCTTTAAGCATTTAAGACTGTTATAAATACGCCTAAAAACAGACTCACCTTATAGTTTTAGGTACTTAACGCGTTTGAATTTTAAACTTTTACATGGGTAAGCTACAATTAATTTTGTAAACTTGTAGCCATCCTAAATATGAGTTATGGGTAATAGAAAAGTTCTTGTTCTTGTTTTAGTAGCTGTTTCACACATAGCTTCTTTTGCACAAAAGGCTACCATTAAAGGGGTAGTGACCGACGAAAAAACAAAAGAAACATTGCCTGGCACTAATGTGTTATACAAAGAAACTGGCGTTGTGACTGATTTTAATGGCAATTACACCCTAGAAGTAGAGCCTGGAGACGTTGAGCTTAAGTATCAGTTTATAGGTTTTGAGCCCCAAACAAAAACAATAAGTATTGGCGCAGGAGAAACAAAAACGGTAAATGTAGTGCTCACAGAAATTGCTCAAACATTAGGTACCGTTGTGGTGACTGGAGGTAAGTTTGAACAAAAATTAGAAGAGGTGACCATGTCAATGGATGTGATTCGGCCATCTTTAGCAAATGACAAAGGGGCTACGAATATACAAACGGCAGTTAATCAATCACCAGGTGTTCAAGTGGTCGATAATGAACCACAGATTAGAGGAGGTAGCGGATTTAATTTTGGTGCGGGTAGTCGAGTAATGGTTTTAGTTGATGATATACCATTACTGTCTGGTAATGCAGGCCGACCAAAGTGGTCTTTTTTGCCCTTAGAGAACCTTGAGCAAATAGAAATTTTGAAAGGTGCAGCATCTGTGTTATACGGATCAGCAGCTTTGAGTGGTGTTATTAATGTGCGTACGGCCTATCCGGGCGTTGAGCCTAAATCAAGCGTTAATTTCAGTACTGGCATCTATGATAGCCCAAGAACAGATTATGCTAAACCTTGGAGTAATATTAATCATCCCACCTTTACCAATATGAACTTTTTTCATTCTAGACAGATTGGTAATTTAGATCTAGTATGGGGCGGAAACCTCTATGCTGATGAAGGCTTTATTGGGCCGGAACCATGTGATTCTTGTAATGTGGGTAATTTTGAACGACGTATTCGTACCAATTTAAATCTGCGTTGGCGCAATAAAAAAGTACAAGGGTTAAACTACGGCATCAATTCAAATTACATGATTAATGGTAATGCAGCGTCTTTAATTCTCTTGGATGTTGACTCTGGCTTGTATACCAATTACCCAGGTTCTCAATCTATTAATCAGTCTTACAACTGGTATTTAGATCCGTTTATTAATTATGTAAAAGAAAATGCCAAACACTCTTTAAGATCACGTTGGTTTCATAACGATGAGCGAAACAACAACAATCAATCAAACTCTTCTGATCAGTATTTCTTTGAGTACCAATTCTCGAAAAAATTTACAGGGATCGATTTAAACTTAACTACAGGCATCATGAGCAGTTTTACATCTTCTCAAGCGTTGTTGTACATTGCTAATGCAGATAGCTCGGGTAATAGTTCTGGCATGAATAATGCAGCGTACCTTCAATTAGATAAGAAATTTGGCAAATTAAGTGTGTCTACTGGCGCAAGGTTTGAACGCTTTGTCATTGACGGGGATGGAGAGAGTAGGCCTGTTTTTAGAGCAGGATTAAATTATCCGGTAGCTAAGTATACGTTTTTACGTGCCTCATGGGGGCAAGGCTATAGATTTCCGACTATTGCAGAGCGGTATATTACTACACAATTAGGGCCTGTTAGAATTTTTGCCAATCCAAACGTGCGTTCTGAAAACAGTTGGAACGCTGAAATCGGCCTTAAACAAGCGTTTAAGATTAAAGACTTTAAAGGATTTTTTGACATAGCTGTTTTTAGGCAAGAAGTCACAGATGCTATTGAGTTTAACTTTGGTAATTTTGGTTCAGGTGGAGGTATTCAGGATTTAGGATTTAAATCGATTAATGTGTCTCAAGCCAGAATACAGGGGCTTGAAACCTCTATTGCTGGGAGAGGTAAAATAGGTGAAGTAGAAATAGCAACACTAGTAGGATACACACTTATGGATCCTCAAAACTTAGACCCTAATGCACCGATTGATACTTCAGGGTTTAATAATATTACGTACAATACGTCTAGTTACGACACCTCTGGGATTTTAAAATATAGATTCACGTATATGTTTAAAGGTGATATTCAGGCTACGTATAAGAAGTTTTCTTTAGGCTTTAGCTACAGGTTGTTATCTAATATGAAAAATTTAGATCGTGTGTTTTTTGATTTTGATGTTCCGGGGTTATTGCCTACTGGTATTTCTCAATATTGGGAAAATAAAGCCGGCCAGCCAGAAGGAGTATTAGATACGCGTTTAAAATACCAGGCAAACGATCAGTTTAGTCTTTCGTTTATTGTGGATAATACGTTGAATAATGAATACATGATACGTCCTTTAAAAATTGAAAAACCACGTACCTATCAGATTCAAATGACTTGGTCATTTTAATACGACTCTTACAATAAAATGCGATTGAAAACAATCCATAACACTTTTCTAGCCTTTCTTTTTATACTAGGTTGCTCTACATTAGTAATGGCACAAAAATTTCAAGGGGGAGCATTGGCAGGCTTAGTGTCTAGTCAAATTCATGGCGATGGATATGCTGGATTTAACAACGTAGGGTATAATGTAGGTTTTTTTTTGAATAGTGATATTAATGAGAAGTGGCTCTGGAGTTTTGAATTAAGTTACCTCACAAAAGGCAGTTACGACCCTCCAAATGCAAGAGCGGGTAAATTTTTGACACAAAGAATACGTCTCTCATATGTTGAAGCGCCTTTGTATATCAAGTACAAGTATAAAAAGTTTTTATTTTTCGGGGGGATGTCTTTAGGCGTTTTAGTTTCTGATAAGCAGTTTAAAAATAAAGTCGAAGTCTCGGGTTTAGATCGCGTGTTTAATACTTTGAATAGATTAGAAGGATCTCATCATTTGGGTGCTGAATATGCGCTTAGTGATAAAATGAACATAGCATGGCGACATTCCATGGGATTTACCCCAATTTCTAACACACTAAGCTTTGATCCAACCTTTTTAAGGTTTATAGGCGGATCGTTTAATCATCTAATGACCCTTTCTCTCAGGCGAACTTTTTAATCAGTATTTAAGAAGGGAGTAGATCAGACTGAGGCGTTGTTTCATACCCATATGCAGGACATCTCTCATGAGACTTGCATGAAGAGAATAAAAAAGCGGCCAAAGCCAAAAAAGAAAAAATAAGTGTAAACTTCTTCATGTTTTTAAGTTTATCTAGTTAAAATTACAAATAATTAGTTTCTTTAACGCGATTAGTTAAAGAAAGGTTTCATTTGTACACATTGATGATTTCTCTTTTGCCGTTTTTTGGCCCAGGTAGTTTTTTGACCTTTAGCCCTAAAGATTTAAATATGCGTTGCACTTCTCCTTTAGAGCAATAGGTGGTGAGAATGCCATGCTTACTTAAGAGCGAAGACACTTTTCTAAGTGCTGCTTCATTCCACAATTCGGGTTGTTTAGAAGGGGCGAAACAATCATAAAAAATAAGATCATAAGTAGAATCACTACAAAACGTGCGGAGTGGTTTATTGCTTTTTTGAAATTTAAAAAACGCATTAAGTTTGTGTTGCTCAGACAAACTAGCGTGATGCATGTGTTTGAAAGCTTTTTCTTGCTCTTTGTCTAAGTTAAGCTGCTCAATATAGTTCAGAGCATCAATTGCATGGCCGGGTAATGGATGGGGCTCTAGGGTGGTGTAATGAATTTTCTTTTTTTGTTCACTGCTCCAGTTATAGGCTAACAAAGCATTTAATCCAGTGCCAAAACCCACTTCTAATAAACGAATAAAAGGTTTTTGTACGAAGTGGTCGAGTCCATTTGTGACATAGACATGTATAGATTCAGTGATAGCGCCAAATGTACTATGATAAGTTTCATTTAACTGGGGTAAAAAAATTGAACTTGAACCATCTTTGGTAGTGATAATATCGAAGTGATCAACCATGGTTTATTTTGTTTTTAATTTACTTAAAAGAAAGTAATTTTTTAAAACGTATGTGATTTAACGTAGTATTAATGTCCTTATTCTGTTTATTAAGTGTTCAAAAAAGAGTGTAAATAACACGACTACCCATTAGATGTTTAAGCTTTTAGTAGAAAAGCAATTAATTTTCACATCAAAGCCATTAAAAAAGTCATCAAAAAAATAAGTAAATAAAATTTTAACTACATTGAGTAATGTATTTGAACTTATTTTAATTTTTAATTCTTTAAAACCATGAGTGTAACAAAATTTAATTCTGCATTTATCATTTTCATTTTGATCCTTTCATATGGCTGTCAGAAAGACAACCTTCAAAATGCTGATATTGATGGTTTTACCAGTGAAGATTTCGGTAAACGCTGCGCGTCAAATTCTCATATGTATGAGCTGGTTCAAAATCCATCATTCTATGACGCACATACTCAGAAAATGAGTTGGTTTGAAAAATTTCTAAACGATAATAAAAACGAAAAATCTAATTGTAGTAGCCCAATGGTTATTCCAGTGGCTGTTCATTACAATGGCGTATCGAATACAACTATGGAATGTCTTATAGAGATGGCGCAACGTCAAATAGACATTTTAAATGATGATTTTAATGGATTAAACCCAGATCTTGTAAACTGGAATACGGCTCAGTCACTTTTTGGAGGTTCTAATTATGGGAACTCCTGTATTCGTTTTTGTTTAGCATCTAAAGATCACCCGTCTGGTTTTGGTTTGGCTCAAGGCGATGTAGCCGTTACGGCCAATCAAATAGAATCTGATTTCTCTTCTTCTTGGGCGGGATATTTGAATATTTTCGTGCAGCCTATTGGGGGCGGAATTTTAGGCTATTCCTCATTAGGGGGCAACGGAAACGGAGATGGTGTTGTGATTAATCTCTTTTCTTTTAGTACCGGCAGTTGTGGGAATGTGAGTGCGCAGTATCCTTACAATGAAGGACGTACCCTTACACATGAAATGGGGCATTATTTTACGCTTCGCCACATTTGGGGAGATGGCGGATGTGGCGTTGATGATGGTATATCTGATACGCCTTTGCAGGGTAGCCCAAGTGCAGGATGTCCGCAGTTAGGAACAGGTACGTGCAACAGTGTAGATATGCATATGAATTTCATGGATTACACCAACGATGAATGTATGTATATGTTCAGTGAAGGGCAAACGTTTAGAGTGAAAAGTTATACGGAGGGATTTTTGCAACAGCGATTAAAAAACCCAAGTTTAGTCTGTGATTTGTCTACCATCAACTCTGATGCTGAAGAACAGCCTTCTTGTAACGCACCGCAGTTGCAAGTAAACGGAACAGATGTATCTTGGTCAGAAGTGTCTTCTTCGACGGCCTATCAAATTGATTACAAAGCACAAAATGAAACGCAATGGCAGTCTGCCACATTTAGCTCAACAGCAGTATCGGCCGAAAATTTACCAGATGGTATTTACCTTATTCGAGTACGCGCGCAATGTGGTGCTGGGGTATGGAGTGATTTTTCATCTATTGAAACCTTGGTGATTAATGCAAATGGCAATAATTCAGATCCTACGGTATTTATATCGGGAAATATTACCTTAAAGCTGACGCTCGATAACTATGGTTCAGAAACGACTTTCGGATTAAAAGATCAAAGCGGAAACATTGTAGAAAGTTTTGGCCCTTTTTCAGACAACACAAATGGCACAGAAATTACAGAGAGCTTTTCATTACCCAACCAAACCTTTACTTTTTTTATAGAAGATAGTTACGGCGATGGCATCTGTTGCGAATACGGCAGTGGATTTGCTCAAATTCTATTTGACAATACGCTTTTGCAGCAAATAGACGGTAGTTTTGGGTCGTCTGCAGAGTTTCAATTTACGGTCGGAGGTCCTGTGGGTGGTCTAATGGGCTATACGGATAAGCCTTCTTCGATTATTCCCAAAACATCTAGTAATAATCCTTTTTAATTAGGATTGTTATAAGAAACTGTTTAAATTTTTTCATTCAAGTAGCGCTGCTATTATCATTCTAAAATTTATCGACTAACAGAAAAAGTCTTAACGATAATTATTTTTACGACTAAAACCTAAACAGTTTCTAAGGTTTAATTGCAATAAAAAAGAGGACCGCAGTCCTCTTTTTTTATTCCTTTGTTTCTTATTATTTTTGTTGAATGAGTATATCACTAATTTGGTTAATGGTTGGCTTGGCATTGATTATTCTTGAAATCTTAGTGCCTGGCTTATTTGTATTTTTATTTTTTGCATTTGGAGCATTTGCGGTATCGGCAGTTACTTTTTTGGCTCCTGTTTCAATGATGACTCAAGCCTTAGTGTTTTTAGTAACCTCAATTGGGGGGATGTTTTTATTTCGAGGGTATTTAAAAGACAATTTTTTTAAAGAAAAACAAGATGGCCAAGACCCGCTTTTAGAAGATTTCATAGATAAAACAGCTTCGGTGTTAAAAGATTTTCATAATGGAGAAGGTTTGGTTTCTTTGAATGGCGTGCAATGGAAGGCTAAAACTACAGAAGAAGGCCTTAAAAAATCAGACCAAGTGACCATAAAAGGCAAAGAAAATATTACCCTAGTGGTCAAGAAAACGAACTAAGCTTTCTTTTGTCACACAAACAAATAATTGGTACCAGTACACTGGGCTATAATGAAATAAGAAATTTTGCGGGGCTTAACTTTAAGGGCTTTCAAATAAAAAAAAAGCAAAATCTACATAAACTCTTCGCCTATCTTTATCAAAAAAGAACCGGACGCATTCATAAATATTACTGGAATGCGTTTAAAGATTTTGATCTTAATAAGGTCGTAGGCTATCATTTTTTTAATGCCATTAGTTTTGGAAAAAAACCTTGGATAACCACTTTTGAGACCTCTTTGCCTAGGTGGGATGATCCAAAAAAAGAAAAGCAGGGCCTCGCGCTTATGGCTCAAACGGCCTGTCAAAGACTTATCGCGATGTCAGAGTGTGCATATCATATTCAAGAGGGCTATCTTGAAGAACATCATCCAGAGTTTAAAAACACCATTTTAGCTAAAACACAAGTTTTACATCCCCCCCAAAAAAAACTCATTACAAAACTTTCAGAAAAGCATACATCTAAAGAGCGTATACACTTTGTGCTTGTTGGCTCACACTTTTTAAATAAAGGCGGGCAAGAGATTTTAGAGGCCTTTATTCATTTATATCAAAAGGGAATACGGCATTTTAAACTTAGCCTTATTACGAGTTTTAAGTCGAGCATGTATTATAAAGATTCTGCAGAACGAATAAAGAAATCAAGGCGATTAATAGACAAATATTCTGAGTATATATCCCTTTATGAGCATTTAGAAAACGCTAAAGTGCTTGCGCTTTTAAAGTCAGCTGATGTAGCGCTTTTGCCCACTTATGCAGATACTTATGGTTATGCTGTTTTAGAAGCTCAGGCTGCCGGGTGCCCAGTGATTTCAACAGACATTAGAGCACTGAGTGAAATCAATAACAATACTTTGGGGTGGTTAATTAAAGTGCCAAAAGATGAGCGAAAAAATGCTGTATTAGACCAGTCAGATGAAGTGAAAACATACAGTGCAACTTTAAAGCATCAGCTTATAGGTATTCTAGAAGATATATTTAAACAGCCCGATCAGATTAAACAAAAGGCCGAGTTATGTTTGAAAAAAATAGATCAAAAACACAATGTAGGGCGTATTACCCAGGATCTTGAAAAATATTATGCTCAAATGTGTGTGTAATCATTCTGAAGTATTTATTTTAGTTTAAAATTTTAGATATGCCTGGTTTTATTATTCCTGTTCTTTTAATTGTATTAGCCATTTCGGTATTGTCATCGACCATTAAAATTGTACCTACTAAAAGCGCATTTATTTTAGAGCGTTTAGGCAAGTACCGTTCATCATTGCAAGCAGGGTTAAATATCATCATTCCGTTTGTAGACCGCATTGCTTATAAGCATACCCTTAAAGAACAAGCTATGGATGTGGCTTCTCAGATGTGTATTACAAGAGATAATATTACCGTTGAAGTCGATGGAGTGCTCTATTTTCAGGTAATTGACCCAGTAAAAGCGTCTTATGGTATTGATGATTATCGTTTTGCTTCAATTCAAATTGCTCAAACTACTATGCGTAGTATTATTGGTAAAATGGAATTAGATAAAACCTTTGAAGAAAGAGAAATGATCAATTCTAACATTGTAGATGCCATAGATAAAGCGTCTGATCCATGGGGCGTAAAGGTAACGCGTTACGAGGTAAGAAACATTACCCCACCTCAAAGCATTAAAGACGCCATGGAAAAACAAATGCGTGCCGAAAGAGAAAAACGAGCTGTTATTGCTGAGTCTGAAGGAGAAAGAGCCTCAAGAATTAATGTGGCAGAAGGCGAAAAGCAAGAGCTTATCGCTAAATCTGAAGGTGAAATGCAGCGTAAGATTAATGAAGCAAAAGGTAAGGCGGCTGAAATTGAATCTATTGCACTGGCAACTGCGAGTGGTATTAAAGCCATCGCTGAATCTATCGGAAATGCCAATGGGCAAGATGCTGTTAATTTGCGCATTGCTGAGCAATACATTGGTGAATTTGGTAAACTGGCTAAAAACAATAATACAATGATCATCCCTTCTAACATGGCTGATATTTCAAGCATTATTGCAACAGCCACTAAAGTGATCGACCAAAGCAAAAGCAAAAAAGCGTAAATTCAGCGGGTAAATTTTTTTAAGGCTTTACTTGTATGCTCTAAATGCGTATACTATTGGAGATGGATGTTTCAATCTCTGATAATACTGTAGAAAGGTTAGCGCTAAACTTTATAGAAGGCTTAGGGCCTTTGAGTTGGCGAAAAATTCTCAGCACACTTCCTTCCGAATCGCTTCTGTTTTATGAACCCATATCGCATTTAGAAAAGCTAAAACTCATCCCCCCAAAAGCATTAGAATGTCTTAAAAACAAAGAAGTACTCTTTAAAAAAGCTGAAAAAGAATTACGCCATCTAGAAAAAAGAAACATCAGACTGCTTTGGTATAAAGACAGCTTATTTCCTGAAAAACTCAATGCATGCGCAGATGCGCCCATTGTATTGTTTGATAAAGGACAGATAGAGTATAATAGAGAGCTTACCTTGGCTATTGTGGGTACGCGCAAAGCCAAAAGAGCGTCATTGCAGTTCTGCGAGAAAATCATTAATGAGCTTGCAAAATATGTGCGTTTGACTATTGTGAGTGGTTTGGCAAGAGGGGTTGACATTTGTGCCCAACGTGCCGCACATCAACTGGGGCTTCAAACCATAGGTGTATTAGGCCATGGTTTGTCTTATGTATATCCGGTTGAGCATAAAAATGATGCGCAAAAATTCATGCAAAATGGGGGCTTATGCACAGAGTTTATGTACACGACCAAGGCCTCAAAATTCACATTTCCTAAACGCAATAGAATTGTGGCCGGATTAAGCGATGCGGTTCTAGTAATTGAATCTGCGCCAAAGGGCGGGTCTATGATTACGGCCAATTTAGCGCTTTCATACAACAGAGAGGTGATGGCTGTGCCCAACTTTCCGTCTGAAACCCCTTCTGGCACTAATGCTTTGATTCAATCAAACAGAGCCCATTTGGTAGACTCAGCACAGGATGTTTTAAGGCTTTTAAGCATTGATGATAAAAAACCTATTGGAACTAAACATACAGCTGTCCCTCTAACCGCTAGTCAAAAAAAGATTTTAGAGTGTCTTAATCTAGCCAAGAAAACCCATGTAGATGTGGTGCACCTACAAACGGGTATTCCGACGAGTGATTTGTCATTTGAGCTTTTGCAGTTAGAGCTTTTAGGACAAATCAATGCATTGCCTGGCAATTATTATTCTATCTAAGAATAAAAGCTTACTTGCTTTGTTTACTTTTGTGGCATGGTCAAAAAGTATGTTTCTTTTGTTTTAGGCGCTTGTCTTTTTTTTATGGGGGGATGCTCGTCTTCACCACAAAAAAAGGGAGATGAACATACCTCTTCTCAAGCATATACAACGCCCATTAAAATGTTGTCAGATAAGGAGTATCCTGATGATCCGGATGTTATTTTGCGCAGTAAGGCCTATGGCAACTATGCTTATAAAGAGGTGGTGCTTACCCAAAAAGACAGCACGGATTTTTCCATTGTTCTTTTGCCGGATAATCCACAAACAGACACTATAGTATTTCCATCATTGGCCCTATTAGATTTTATTCCGACTGTGCCTTCTTTTATTAGGGGGGATGCGTATTTGAGTTTTATTAGCCTTGTGAATTTAGAATGGAACCGACAGCAAGTTAAGTTTGATGGGGAGAAAGATTATTATGTGGTTCAAGGAGAGTCTAAAGCTGATTTTTCACGCATTGACATTGCACGTAATTGTTTAAATACTGGCCTATGGGAAATCATTGCTTACAGCAATAAAACAGGGTCAGATAAGGTGGTGTACCACGGATGGTTTGATTTCCCGATCTTGCTTTTTGAACGCCTTTTTAATGTGCAAAACCCAATGAAGTTCAATGATTATAAGGATTTTTTAGTAGACTGGAAAGATCCTGAATCTAAAGTAGTTGATTTGAGCCACTTACGTGAAATGCTTACCGAACGCAGTGTGGGGTTTACGTCAAAAAATGCAATGCTCTATCCTTTAAAAGGTGAGCGTAAGAAAAAATTTAAAAACATTATCCACCCAAAAAACCCCAAGAGTATCAATGATTTTTTAACCGATTCTACGCGTTTTGCGACCTTTACACCTCCAGGGTTTTACAACACGGCAGACCCAAGAAAAACAGAGCTCGGAAGGTTTAAACACTTAAAGCTCATTACGCTTCGGGATGTAGTTTCTTTTTCTGGCGACACACTTAGTGAATTTGAATTTGAGTTTTTAAGAGACAATGGTGAAGTGACCCGGATGTTGATTGGTGATTTAGATTTATCTGAGATACCTGTTTTAAGTGATTCTATGCTACACAAAGGCTTTCAAATGCCCATGGGTATTGGCAATCATTCGTTTTATGAAGCCTATGATTATGCAGTTCAACACCATTCTATTGACAACCCCTATTATGGTCTTTTGTTGTCTGAAGATGGTTATTGGATAGATTCGCATGCTATTGGTATTGATGGACCATTGTTTTATTTTGACCATCAAGGACAACTGCACTTTTTAATTCTTTCTTTTGAAAGACATGCTTTTGTTGGGCATTACGTTCTGGAGGTGTGAAACATATTTGATTATTCAATAATAATTGTATTATTGATCAGTGGGGATTTCAAGAAATAAGAGATATAGTCTGTTCTTTTTTTTGTTATTTCAATTTTTTCAAGCAAAAGCTGAATTTTTAGACCCTACTTTTTATTTAGTAGATTCTCTTGATCAAACATCACTTTTAGATTCAGAATTACCGTTTCTAAAAAACCAACTCAAAAAATACCACGATGAAACTATTGATTCCAATAGACTAAAAATCTTATGTAAAATTCTCTCAAAGTCAAATCATAGAAGTTTTGATAGTTATTATCATTTTACAATGAAAAAACTAGAAAAACATTTAACTGTTTCATCTGCTTCCCACACGTATTTTAAAATTCAGGCATTTTGTTTGTATATGAAGGCTATACAAAAGAGAGATCAAGGAGATGTGTTTTTAGCACTTGATTTAAACGCTAAAGCCTTGGCTTTGAGAGAGAAAATAGCATATGATAAAGGGATAGCACAATCATTAAATTTTTTTGCTAGTGTTTATAGAGCACAAGAAGATTATTTAAAAGCACTTGAATATTATACATTAAGTCAAAAAATATATCAAAAAAAAGGAGATATAAAAGGGTATGCTGTGACGTTAATTAATAAAATCGCAATTTATCTGATTAATGATGATTTTGTAAAAGCAAAACGGTTACTCGATCAAGTACTTGAAATTACGCTTAAAGAAAAATTTCATATAATGCATTTAAGTGCGTTAACGAATTATGGTAATTTATACTATAAGGAAGGAAAGTTAGAGCAATCAGCTAAAAAATTTAAAGAAGTATTACAATTATGTAAACAAAAAAAAGTGTATAACCATTCAATGTTAAATGCCTTGAGTGGGCTATGTGATATTTATAAAAAAACAAATGATTACAAAAACTTAAGAGCAAGGGCATTTCAACTTTTAGAACAAGCTCAAATTCAGAAAAATATCGAGTATGTGTCCTCCGCAAATCTTCATTTATACTATTTAAAAAAGAAACAAAATAATTATAAAACAGCCTTAGCGTATTTCGAAAACTATATTGAGTTAAATGACAGCACACATAATAAAGCAGTAGAACAGGCTGTTTTTAAGCAACAACTTAGTTATGAGTATGAAAAAGCCAAACAAATTAGAGCGCTTAAACACCAACAAGAAGTAAGCCTTCTGGAAGAAAAGAAGAAAAGGCAAACGTTAATCTCTGTGTTTTCTTTTTTTGGATTGATTACCTCAATGGTATTATTGTATTTTATTTATAAACAGTTAAAACAAACGGAAAAACAGAAGAAAGCAATTTTAATAGAAAAAGAAAGTGAAGAGATTAAAGCACTACTTAGTCAAATGAATCCTCATTTTATATCTAACGCTTTAATGCATTTGAAAGACTGGATTAGTCATTCAAATCAATCTATAAAACAAATTGAAGACTACTTAACCAAGTTTAGCCGGTTAACCCGTCATGTTTTAGAGTATAGTTTTAAAAAAACAATTTCTTTAGAAAAAGAGATTGAATTGGTTAAAGATTATTTAGACTTAGAACAAGTAAGAACGCAAAATAAATTTGAATACACAATTGACATTGACCCATGTATTGATCTTGATTTTATTGAATTGCCTCCTATGTTTTTTCAGCCTATTTTAGAAAATGCCATTTGGCATGGAATTGTTCCGAGTCCTAAGAAAGGAGAGATTTATTTTACTATAGTTATGAATTCAGTAGAAAATCAATTGATTATTCACATAAAAGACAATGGAGTTGGGATTAAAAGTCATCCACCTAAAAAAGAAAACGCTTCACTTTCACATAAGATAATACAAAAACGATTGAGATTACTATGGCAAAATAAGTTTACTCAAGATTTTTTTGAGACACATTCAGTAGAGCATCAGGGCACTCAAGTCAAAATAATTTTACCTATTTAGAGGCGTCATCTATAAAATAAAAGAGTATCTTATTTTAAACAAATTAGATGTCTTATAAAGCAATCATTATTGATGATGAGAAAATCTATATTCGTTCTCTATTAAAATTATTAGAAACCTATTCAAATGAAATTGTTATTAAATCAACTGCAAATGATGTTGATCAAGGAATAAAAGATTATAATGTATTTCAGCCTGACTTAGTGTTTTTAGATGTGCAAATGCCTCCAAAAACAGGCTTTGATTTTTTAGATCAAATCCGTAATGATGCTAAAAAACCACATGTAATTTTCACCACATCATTTGATAAGTTTGCACTCAAGGCTATAAAGTATAATGCATTAGATTACTTATTAAAGCCGATTGACCCCATTGAGTTAGACAATGCCATCGCTAAATTTTTTGAACAAAATACGCCTTCTGTAGAACAGGACATCAGATTCTCTTCAGTATCTACTTTTTTTAATAATCCCAATAATTCCGAAAAGGTTGTTTTGCCTGTAGCTGGTGGTTTTAAAATCATAAAACTTAAAGACATCATTTATGTACAAGCGCAAAGAAATTATTCATTATTTCTCATAAAAGATCAAAAAGAGATATTGTCATCTAAAACCTTAAAACATTATCAAGATGTTTTTGATCAATCCGGATTAAAACGATGGCATCAATCTTACTTGATTAACCCTTTTTATATTACAGGGTTTAAAAAAGGAGAACCGTATCAAGTAGAGCTGAATGGTATGTATTTCGTACCTATAGCTAAAAGTAAAAAAGAAGACTTTTTGTCATTTGTTATTAGTTGATAACTAAAACCATATTTTTATCCTTAAAAACAACATCATTGCTAAAGCAGCGTTAGAATAGTGGAGTGCAGCTCCAACTTTCATCAAATTTGTGTTATAACCAATTAACAAATTTTAAAGATGAAAACTATTTTAATTTCAACGAGCCTATTCTTATCATGTTTAATGCTTCAAGCACAAAATTTTAGTGTTGGAGCCAAAACGTCATATATGCAATTATTTAATAGTGGTGGTATAAAAAACTTAGGACTTGGTGTACAAGTTGATTATTCAGGTATGGGAGAGAAAACAGCAATGGTTTTTTCATTTAATAATTACTTTTCATATAAAGACCAAAAATCAACCTACGGCTACTTAATTGGAGAACAAGTAGGTCAAACATCGATAGATATTCCTTATCATAATAAAATTGCTTTTCATAAACTTTCAATTGGTGGTAAGAGAATGTTTGTGGGCAACACATCATCTACTTTTAAACTTTATGCAATTGTTGAAGCTGGGTTACTTTTAGCGAGTACCAAGACTAAATTAGATGACCACAGTCCTAAGTATTATACTGTTCTTGATCAGAGTAATGATCTATTGCATAGCTATACCGTTAATATTGGTTTAGGAACGGGTTTAAAATTCTCTGGAATTGAACTGTTTTTAGATACAAGAGTAAATATTCCAAGAGATGATTCTGAGCAACTTATTAAAAATGAGATTCAAACTTCTTTAAGTATAGACGCGGGTGTAAAATTTGATCTTGGAGGGTCAAGCGTCTCAAGGTCTTCAAAGTCATCAAAGAAAAAGCCAAATATGTCATTAAAGCAAATGAAAAAAGGCAATAAATCTAGTGGTAAATACAATCAAAAAAGAAGAAAGAAAATGTGGGGTAACTAATTAAAGGTTCATCTTTAAAAAAGGGTTTGAATTGACTTTAAAGTTAGTTTAAACCCTTTTTTGTTTTGGGGTTACTCAACTATTAATTTTTTGTATACAATACCTTCTTGGCTTGAAAAAGAAAGAATAAATAAGCCGGGTTTGAGTTTGAGTTCTTCGGTATTCAGTTCAATTAAGGATTGATTTTCATTGAGTGTAATATCCGTTTTGTTTTTACGGAGAATATCAAAAATTTCGACACTATAAGTACGGCTTTTTGTGTTAGACATATCAATAGTAAACATTTTATCTTTAGTAGGATTTGGGTAAACTAAAATAGTATTTTGTAGTTGAACATCTGCATTGCTAAGAACCCCATTTTGTATCTGTATTACTTCTTGAATGGTGCAAAATTCAGCGTCAATAACAGTTACAAAATAAGTACCTGCATTTAAATTATAGATGGTAGAGGTTTGGGCGCCTGTATTCCAATTATATTTGTATGGTGCTGTTCCGCCATTTACCAAAATAGAGGCAACACCATCATTTGAACCAGGGGTGATTTCAGGGATACTAGATTGACTAACGTGTAAGTTGCATGTGGTGTCATCAAAAGCAAAAATTTTCATAGAATCTATAACTTCACATAAATCAGCATCTGATGCAGTGACGATATAGGTGCCTGGAGAGAGACCAGATATTTCTTGGCTTTGAGCGCCATTGCTCCAAGTATATGAAAAAGGAGGCTGACCTCCATTAACCGCAGCAGTAATTAAGCCATTGTTTAAATAATCTGTTTCATCTGTTTTATTGAAAATTAATCCTAAGTCGCAGGAAATATTTGTAGAATCAAGAAGGCCAACTTCAAAAGTATCCTGAGCAACACAACCATTATTATCTTGTATAAATACCCAATAAGCACCTGCTTCAAGGTTAGTGTTTTCTAGAGTATTGTCTGCATTTGACCAGGTGATGTTAAAAGGTTCTGCGCCACCATCTACTGCTATTTGTATAGAGCCATCCAGATTACCTATTTGGCTTTGGTCTGTAATATCTACTTCAGATACAATAAAATTACTACATGGATTGTTTTGTGTAGTTGTGTCCGTTGGATTTGATGTTGTATCTGTTTGTATGATAAAGGCTTGTGATAAAGAACAATTATTTGCATCTGTGACAGATATAGAATATGCGCCTTGGGATAAATTATTGATAGTCTGTGAAGATCCACCCGTGCTCCAATTATATATATAAGGTTCTAAGCCTCCATTTAAGAGGGCTTCTGCTGATCCGTCGGAAACCCCAGTGGATGTTTCGTTTTGTATGGCTAAATCTAAGCTAAAGTTTAAGCAAGGGTCTAGAGGGTTTGCAGAAGAGTCAGATAGGATCTCTATGGTTTTTATGACTTCACAATTTGAAAAAGGGGTTTGGTCACTTATGGTCACAGTATAGGTGCCTGTAGTTAGCCCTATGGCTTGGGATGAGCTTCCGCCGTGGCTCCATTGGTATTCATAGGGAGGGGTGCCTCCTGATGGTGTTACTGAAGCCTGCCCATCATAGGCGCCAATTGATGTTTCATTTGATGAAATGGCATTTGCCGACAAAGAACAAGGTGGAGGATTGACATTTAGTGTGTATTCCAACGTGAAAGAATCTTTATGAACACCTGCAAATTTTACAATTCCTTCAAGTACAACTCTTATGTTAAAAGTCCCTACATTAGTAGGAGTTCCAGATACAACTGCGCATCCCTCTGTGCCTTTAAGCCATTTTCTAGATGGGTCGTTACTTGTAGATAAACTTAAGCCTATTGAAGAAAGGCCATACACACCTGCAATTCTTGTAGTGTCTATATCTACCCAGCAGGGTCTATTACTAATCATACTACTACTACAATGAGAAAAGCCTTCGTCTGCAACATCTCCTAAATCTTTAGGGGCTTTAAAATAAAATGTAAAAGTATAAGGTTGCCCGTATTGGGCATCAGGCAAAGTAGATCCTTCAGTAGGTTCAATTCCCCAGTTAAATCCATCTGATGAGGTATACGGATATTGCGGTAGACCGTGACTACACGCTTGTGAAAGAATACTGTGATTGCATGCCAACACAAAAAAAACCATAAAAAGGAGATTTTTCATACCACTTTAATACGCAAAAGCATTAGAGATGTTTCGCTTATCTTAACCCTCTAAAAAGTCAACGTCTTTATGCAGTGGAAAATGCATCAAGTAATCAATCCCTTCTTTAATCGGCATTTTTTCAAAGATTATTTTGTAAAGTGTTTGTGTGATAGGTGCTCTAAATGTATAGGTTTTAGCAAGGGCATTAATGATTTGAATTGTGCGCACGCCTTCTACGACTTCTTTAGAATAATCCTCCTGTTTTTTAAAATCAGTATCTTCTGTTGCAATCTGATATCCCAAGGTGAAATTTCTAGAGGTAGGGCTTGAGCAGGTTGCAATTAAATCACCAATGCCCGCAAGGCCTAAAAAGGCGTTGGGCGAATAGCCCATTGTTTTGCCGATCCAAATCATCTCAGACAATCCTCTTGAAATTAAAAGAGCTTTGGCATTGTAGCCATACCCTAAACCATCTATGGCGCCTGCAGCAATGGCCATAATGTTTTTCAAAGCCCCAGTCAGTTCAACGGCTTTAATATCTGGATTTGAAAACACTTTAAAATTTGGTGCACTCAGCGCCCGTTTGCCTATGGCAATGACTTCATTAAATTTTGAGGCAATAACCGTTGCGGCAAGTTCGCCTTTATTTATTTCTGCCGCTAAGTTGGGTCCAGAGATACATCCAATACGCTTTACAACAGTTTCTTGTTCAATCACATCAGACATCGTAAACACATCGTCTCGGTATATACTTTTGTTTTCTTGTAGGTTGTCTAAATTTAAATCCTTTAAATCAAAGCCCTTTATGCCGTGAATTAAAATATGTGCGGGAGTCAAAAATTTAGATAAATTCTGAATTTTAGACCTAAAGTCTTTTGAGCGGACCAGTACAAAAATCACGGTACATGTTTCTGTAAAATACGCAGGATCATCAGTTGCCGTTATGTTGTTTTGAATTTGAATGCCCTTTATTTGTTTGTGTATATTAATCGCCTTAAGGGCGTCTTCTCTTTGGCTAAAGATTAGCGCCTTGTGATTTTGGCTAATTAAATTGGCAATTACCGATCCGAATACTCCGGCGCCCATTACTCCATATGTGATCTTAGTCTTAGACATATTGATCGAGCATGTAGCCCTCTAATCGGTTGTGGTAATAGTACAGCGTATTCATATTTTGGGTGTTTACACGCCCTTTTTTATCAATAAATAAGACTTTTTTGGGATGAAATACTCCAACATTTTTAATGCCGTGTGCAATCAACGTATCGCTCTCAAATTCAAATGACTTGCTGTATTTTATCTTGTTTTGGGCCTCAAGAGCTTTAATACGCGCACAGACTCTTTCAATGGTATTTTTAAATGCGTCATACTCAATGGCCGTATCTTCATTGTCTAGCTTAAGCATATTGTAAAGATCAAAATCTTTAAACTGTTTTTTAATCATTTGAAAGGCCACAAATGACACCAGATGAGAACTCAATACAATATTTAAACTAAAAAATTCTTTAATGATTTTATCAGAGAGTGCGTTGGTGTATTGGCTTTCTCGTTGTTTGTCGGTGGTTATTTTTTGGGAGGATGTGAAATACTGCTGTGGGTCAAGTTTTTGTCCGTTTTGATCAATACTTTCGCCTTGATTATTCACGTAATACCCGAATACATCTATGGGTTTTCCGTAAGAAAGTACAATACTAGATCCTTTTGATAAAAATTTATAGATAAAGCGGATGGTTTTGAAAAAACCGCCAAATTTTTCTCTTTCTAAGTATAGTTTTTCTTTGCCTTGGGTTTTTAAGTGTTGCTTGATTAACCCTGGTGCTTCTAACACAAAGTGGTAGCTAACCACTAAAGGAACGATGTATATTTTTTGCTGATTTTCATTTAAATAATTGTTACGTTGCGCTTCAATTACGGTGTTTAAAAGCCCTAATTTAAGCTTGCTTTCTAAAGCGCCTGTTCTTGATCGAGTGCCACCAGGAAAAAACAAGGTGTGCACGCCTCTTTGAAGGGCTACGCGAGAAAAGGTTTTGAGCGTTTCTAGATAGATGGCATTTTTTTTTCGCCGGTCTAATTTATAGGCGCCTAAGCGGCTGATAAAATAAGACACAATTTTATTGTTGAATAAATTTAATCCGGCGCCATAAATAAATGGAGGCAATCCAATTAAGTATATCGCAAAGCCAATGAGCATAGAATCTAGATTGCTAAAATGAGTGGGCACTAATACCAAAGTCCCTTTCTTTTCAAGAGACTTTATAAGATCAATATCGCCTTGTATTTTAATTTTATCTCTGAAGCGTTTTTTCTTTTGAAAAAAGCCAAAAAACAAACGGCCAGATATACCATTTAAAATTCTATTTAAAAACACAGGAACAGCACGAATTGAAAACTTATAAGTTTTATAATTAAAATGCCCCATGATTTCTCTTGCATAGTCTTGCACGATGGCCTTAAGAATATCGTATTCTTTATCTTTAGGAGATTCTGCAACGCTGCTTTGACTGTAGAGTTTTGTTAACTGACTTTTGTAGTTGCTCCATTTCTTACTTTCGTTTTTAGGGTCAACCGCCCAAGGCATTTTTTTGATGCGCGTGCGCTCTTTATAGACTGTTTTTTCAAGTATTCTTTTGTATGATCCGCTAATTAGGTGGGTGTCTTCAAGGCTTTTAAGGGTGTCTACTACTACCTGACCCACAAAAGCTTCTTTTTGTTGCGCAAGTTGAAATATGGGCCAGTTGGGTTGCTCCATTGCTTGAGTTTACAAAGCTCTACTTTTTATTGCTATGAGTCAAGGGGCTATTTAATTTCTTGAAAGTATCTTGAATTTTACTATCTTAGTCGATCTTAAATTTGGCCTATGGGAAAGCACGTTGCAATAGCAGGTAATATTGGTTCTGGAAAAACAACCTTGGCGAATTTATTGGCAAAGCATTACGATTGGCAAGCTCAACTAGAAGAACTTGATAACAATCCTTATATCGGAGATTTTTACAATGATATGCAGCGTTGGTCATTTAATTTGCAAGTGTATTATTTGAATTTAAGGTTCAATCAAATTTTAGAGATCCGCAATAGTAAAAAAACAGTCATTCAAGACAGAACCATTTATGAAGATGCCTTTATTTTTGCGCCCAATCTGCATTCAATGAGTTTAATGACCACCAGAGATTTTGAAAACTATTTTTCATTATTTCATTCAATGGAACAATACATTCAGGCCCCAGATTTATTAATTTATTTAAAAGCGTCTACCTCAAGACTGGTAGAGCAAATTCAGCAAAGAGGACGCGAATACGAAGAGTCTATTCGTTTAGATTATTTAAAAAAACTCAATGAACGCTACGAATCATGGGTGTCTACCTATAACAAAGGCAAGCTTTTAATTATTGATGTTGACGATAATAGCTTTGCAAACGATCAAGAAGACTTAGGCAAGATCATACGACGTGTAGACGCTGAGTTATTTGGTTTATTTTAAAAACAGAATTAAGAACATTACTATGCTTATAACAACAACAAACACAGTAGAGGGTAAATCGGTAGAATATTTTGGTGTAGTGACAGCCGAAGTCATCATAGGAGCTAATTTTGTGCGTGACATTTTTGCGGGGATGCGTGATTTTTTTGGCGGACGCTCTTCTTCATATGAAGAGGTTTTGGTAGAGGCCAAGCAAACAGCCTTAAAAGAGTTAGAACAAAAAGCAGCACAATTTGGTGCTAACGCTATTATAGCTGTTGATTTTGATTACGAAACTATTGGGGCAAGAGGCAGTATGCTTATGGTGGCGGCAAGCGGAACAGCAGTAAAGCTTTCTTAATAATCCGGGTTAATTCAAAAGGGTCTTGACTAGTTAAGAGGTTTATAATTACCTTTTAACTCAGTAAAGACAA
>JAHDCS010000037.1 GCA_020629755.1 Flavobacteriales bacterium
CCTATTTTCGTTGTTTTTTATCCAAAAATCCTCACATACACTAGTATGCTGTGGTTTTTTGTCAAAAAAACGCCTTAATAGAAACAAAAATTTGAGGTTTTGAAAAGAACTCCTTAAGTAAGATTAGTTCTGATTATCCTAGGCACTTTAGTAAAGATTCACTAAATTCGCGAAAGAAATTGATTTTGATGTAGAGAGGCAAGCCTCTCTTTTTTTTTATGATAACTAAAGAGAACATACAAAGCTTTTTGCAAGATAGCTTTAAACAAAGTGACTATTTTTTGGTAGATGTTCAGGTCTCTGCAAACCTTGATGTACATGTTTTCTTTGATGCCCCTAAAGGGATAAGTATTACTGATTGTAAAAAAGTAAACCGCATGATTTTAGAGACCTTTGATAGAGATCAACAAGATTATGCCTTAAATGTAAGTTCTCCGGGATTAGATCAGCCTTTTAAAGTCTTTGATCAGTATAAAAAATGTTTGAATAAAACCATCAAGATCAAAACAACGGATAATCTTACGTTAAAAGGAGATTTAACGACTTTAGACGATAAAGCCGTTACGCTTCGCTTTGAAGAAGTCAAAAAAGTAGGGAAAAAGAAAATTAAAGAAGAAAAGGAGGTGGCCATCCCTTTTGCTTCAATTGTTGAGGCCAAGTCTGTTATTTCGTTTAAAAAAAATAAATAAATATGAATGCTGACCAATTAATTGATTCGTTTTCAGATTTTAAAGACATCAAGAATATTGATAGAGAAACCATGATGAACATCCTTGAGGATGTATTTCATGGCATGCTTAAAAGAAAGTTTGGAGAAGAGAGTAGTTGTGATGTAATAGTCAACACTGATAAAGGACACTTAGAATTATACCATGACCGTATTGTGGTTGAAGACGGAAAAATTGAAGATCCTGATAATGAAATTGAGATATCAGCTGCGCGAAAAGAAGTCGACGATATTGAGTTAGGTGAAGAATTTACGGAGACTATTGAGATTGAAGATTTTGGTCGACGTGCCATCCTTTCTTTGCGTCAAAATCTGTCTTCTAAAATTCATGATCTTGAAAAAAGTGGGATTTACGAGAAGTACAAAGATCGTGTTGGTGATATTATTTCTGGTGAAGTCTATCAAATCTGGAAAAGAGAAATACTCATCTTAGATGAAGAAGGCAATGAACTTATTTTGCCGAGACAAGAGCAAATACCCAGTGACTTTTACAAAAAAGGAGATTCGATTACTGCCGTAGTAGCACGAGTTGAAATGCGAAACAATAACAATCCAGTTATTGTTATTTCTAGAACTTCGCCTGTGTTTTTGCAAAAATTATTTGAAAGAGAGGTTCCTGAGGTTTTTGATGGTTTAATTACCATTAAAAAAATAGTGAGAGAACCTGGTGAAAGAGCAAAAGTAGCGGTAGAATCTTACGATGATCGAATTGACCCTGTCGGAGCTTGCGTTGGAATGAAAGGCGCCAGAATTCATGGGATTGTGAGAGAGTTACGCAACGAAAATATTGACGTAATTAACTTTACAAGTAACTTACAGCTTTTTATTTCTAGAGCCTTAAGTCCTGCAAAGATTTCTACCATTGAGATTGATGAAGATGAAAAACGAGCAAAAGTATTTCTTAAGCCAGATCAGGTTTCTATGGCTATAGGAAAAGGCGGTTACAACATTAGACTTGCTGGAAAGTTAACTGGCTACGAACTCGATGTATTTAGAGAAGGAGCGGTAGAAATAGAAGATGTGGATTTAGACGAATTTGCTGACGAGATAGAGCACTGGATTATTGATGAACTAAAAGCGATTGGTTGCGATACAGCCATGAGTGTTTTAGATATCAGTAAAGAAGATTTAGTGAAACGAACAGATCTTGAAGAAGAGACAATAGACGAAGTAGTGAATATTCTTAAATCAGAATTTGAGTAATATTCATAGATAACGATAGATTTTTATAGATATGGGAGCAACTAAAAGATTAAGTAAAGTAGCCAGAGAATTTAACCAATCTATTGGCGAAATTGTACAGTTCTTATCAGATAAAGGATTTACTTTAGAGTCAAATCCAAATGAAAAAATAAATTCTGAAATGTATGATTTTTTAGTTGGAGAATTTCATGCCGACAAAGTAGTGCGTGAAGAATCTAAAAATGCATCTGTTGATTTAGCCTCTAAAGAAACCATATCTATTGATCCGCAGAAAATAAGCTCTGGCGGTAAGTCTAGGGATGATGGTCAAGAGATCATCATTAAGAATATTGAAAATGTTACAACACTTAAAGCTAAGGCGCCAAAGCCAAAAGATTTAAGTGTGGTGGGTAAAATAGATTTAGACGAACTTAAGCCTAAAAAGAAACAGCCTGAACCTGTTGTTGAGAAAGACCAATCTTCTGAAGTAAAAAAAGAAGAAAGACCAGTAGAACCTCAAGTTAAAAAAGAAGTTAAAACACCTAAAAAAGAAGAGCCAGAAACGATAAAGGCAGTTTCTGAAAAGCTTACAGGACCTAAGGTGTTAAGCAAAATAGAGTTACCTGTAGAAAAGAAAAGAACACCTAGCTCTGAGAGAAAAAAGCGTAAGCGAATTGTTAAAGACGGCAAAGTAAATCCATCGACTGAAAAACGCTCGAATAATCAAAGACATTCGCCCAGAGGACCACATCGAAAAGCGGAACTTACTGAAGAAGAAATTCAAAAACAAGTTCGAGAAACCCTAGCAAGACTTAGCTCTAAAGGAAAGTCAAAAGGATCTAAACACAGAAAAGCAAAACGAGAAGCAGATCGTCAACAATTTGAAGAAGAAATGCAACAACAGGCGCTTGAGAAAAAGATTCTTAAGGTCACTGAGTTTGTAACAGCGAATGAACTTGCCTCTATGATGGATGTATCAGTAAATCAAGTCATTTCAGCATGTATGTCGCTCGGCCTTTTTGTATCGATCAATCAAAGATTAGATGCAGAAACCATATCGATTGTTGTCGAGGAGTTTGGATTTAATGTTGAGTTTACCTCTGCTGAAGTTTTAGAATCTATTGTTTTAGAAGAAGACAAAGAAGAAGATTTAGTGGCTCGTCCGCCTATTGTAACGGTAATGGGACACGTTGATCACGGTAAAACTTCTTTATTAGATTACATTCGAAAAGCAAATGTTATTGAAGGAGAAGCAGGAGGGATCACCCAGCACATTGGATCCTATTCGGTAAATTTTAACGACAAAAAAATAACTTTTTTAGATACGCCTGGTCACGAGGCTTTTACAGCCATGCGTGCACGTGGAGCTCAGGTCACAGACATTGCCATTATCGTAATTGCAGCAGATGACTCGGTGATGCCTCAAACCAAAGAAGCTATAAATCACGCTCAAGCGGCGGGTGTACCTATGATATTTGCCTTGAACAAAATAGATAAAGAAGGCGCCAATCCTGATAAGGTTCGAGAAGAACTTTCTACTATGAATATCTTAGTTGAAGAGTGGGGGGGTAAATTTCAAGCCCAAGAAATATCAGCTAAACACGGTAAAAACATAGACGAACTTTTAGAAAAAGTATTGCTTGAGGCTGAAATGTTAGAATTAAAAGCCAATCCGAATAAATTAGCGCTAGGTACCATTATTGAGTCTTCTTTAGATAAAGGCCGAGGCCACGTAGCCAATATTCTTGTACAAGCGGGTACGCTTAAGGTTGGTGATATGATGGTTGCCGGAAGTTATTCCGGAAAAGTAAAAGCCATGTTCAATGAAAATGGCGAACAAATTAAATCTTCAGGACCCTCTTCGCCTGTTTCTATTTTAGGATTAGATGGAGCACCTAGTGCAGGTGATAAATTTAATGTTCTAAAAGATGAAAAAGAAGCTAAATCCATTGCGACTAAACGTCAGCAGTTATTAAGAGAGCAAGGTATTAGAGCACAAAAGCATATTACCCTTGATGAAATTGGTCGTCGATTGGCGATTGGCGATTTCCAAGAATTGAATGTTATTATTAAGGGGGATGTAGATGGTTCAATTGAAGCACTAGCAGATTCTCTTTTAAAACTATCGACTGAAAAAATACAAGTAAATGTGATTCACAAATCAGTAGGGCAGATCTCTGATTCTGATGTATTATTAGCAACGGCCTCTGATGCTATTATCATTGGTTTTCAAGTGCGCCCTTCAGCGACAGCTCGGAAACTTGCCGAAAAAGAACAGATCGATATCAGATTATACTCTGTTATATACAATGCGATTGAAGAACTTACTTCTGCCATGGAAGGAATGTTGGCTCCGACTATTGAAGAAAAAGTGGTGTGCAATATTGAAGTGAGAGAAGTATTTAAAATTTCAAAAGTAGGGACCATTGCCGGATGCTTTGTCACAGACGGAAAGGTATCTAGAAACACTAAAGTGCGTTTAATTCGAGATGGTATTGTTGTGTATACAGGTGAATTAGGATCATTAAAACGATTCAAAGACGATGTTAAAGAAGTCTCTAAAGGCTATGAGTGTGGATTGAATATAAAAAACTATAATGACGTTAAAGTAGATGATGTGATTGAAGGATACGAAGAGGTTGAAGTGAAAACAAAGCTAAATTAATTCATTAAAAGCACTCAAATAAGTAAGATTTCGCAGTTTTGATTTTAGGTTTAATACGAGAAGGGAAAACACCACCCGATAAGCGTGTAGCTTTATCTCCAGAGCAATGTAAACAGATCCACCATACGTATCCAGAGGTGCAAATTGTGGTGCAAAAGAGTGATATTCGGTGTTTTACTGATAAGGCTTATACTGATGTAGGTGTTCAATTACTAGATTCGTTAGAATCTTGTGATATCATTGTGGGCATTAAAGAAGTGCCCATTGGTGCTTTGTTAGAATCAAAGCGCTATATGTTTTTTTCTCATACAGCTAAAAAACAGCCTTATAATAGAAACCTTTTAAAAGCAATTCTAGAGAAAAACAACACTTTAATTGACTATGAATACTTGACCAATGAGAAAGGGAGAAGAGTGATTGGTTTTGGAAGGTATGCAGGTATTGTAGGTGCGTATAATGGCTTATTAACCTACGGTAAAATCACGGGCTTATTTGAGCTAAAACCTGCACACATGTGTGCGGATCGCGAAGAGATTGAAAATGAATTAGAGAAAGTACATCTAACCAATCAAAAAATGGTGTTAACCGGATCAGGTCGGGTCAGTGGAGGTGTGAAAGAAATTCTAAAGGCATTAAAGATTAAAGAAATTACTGTAGAAGAGTTTTTTTCAGCTCAACATTTTGAGCATCCTGTATACGTCAACCCAATGGTGACTAGTTTATATCAGAGAAAAGACGGATCCTCTGATTTTAAGGCACAAGATTTTTATAATGCCCCTCAATATTTTCAAAGTCAACTATCCGCATTTTATTCTCGAGCAGATATTTTATTTACGGGTCATTCCTGGAGCAATGGAGCACCTATTCTACTTAGTAAAGAAGACTTAAAACAACATTCAAATACTACTAAAAAAGTGGTGGCTGATATTTCTTGTGATATTGATGGTCCAATTGCATGCACTGTTCGCCCTTCTAAAATTTCTGATCCATTTTATTTTTATGATGTTGTCACTCAGTCAGAAGTGTCTTCTTCATCTGAACAGACGGTGGCTGTAATGGCGGTAGATAATTTACCTTGTGAACTTCCGAAAGATGCCTCTATTGATTTTGGTACAGAGTTTATCAAACATATTTTACCTGAGTTGATAAAATCAGAAAGTCCAATGATTCAGCGTGCCACAATTGCTAAAGAAGGTCAATTAACATCGGTGTTTTCTTATTTAGAAGATTTTGTAAAAGAACTCTAAGGCTAGACAGCCTATTTGATAATTAGTCTTTGCGTTTCTTGTGTGTTGTTATTCAGTACTTGTATGGTATACGTTCCTTTAGAAAGGAAGGTGAAATCAACATCTAACTGTCCGGTATTTTCAACTTCTTTTTGCCATATATTTTGCCCTAAAATATTATGTAATTTAAAAGATAGAGTAGAAGTCGAATACTGTTTGGTATCCCACAAAAAGAAAACTGACCCATCACTTGGATTTGGATATACTTGTAATTGATCATAATTAGCTTTGTGAAAAGCGCTAGACACTAGACTATAACTAGAGTTTGATTGTAAAATAAAATCATCAAAATAAAACCCGTCTTCGGTTACAAACTGATCTGTATGCAACACAAATCGAAACTTCAAATCACTCTCGCCAACATAGTCGTCTAACGAAATACGCTCTAAGACCCAATCAGAAACCCCATCATAAAGAGGCTTTTGATAATCTTGATCTGGCGTGCCTAATGTGGTGTGTAAACCACATTGTGGGATCCACTGGTTATCTGAAAACACATCAAACTGAACATAGTCATAGTCTTTTTCAATCTCCCACTTTGCCCAAAAGTAGACGTTTGCATAAGTAGCATCAGATAAATCAATAGACGGACCAAATTCTATGATACTTGTTTGATTGTTGGTGTAATTTCCACTTTCAGAATCCGTAAAAGAATAAAGGGGCGAAACAAATTCTTCGGCTGTGATACTCCAGTCTTGGCTATCCCACAAAGACGAACTCATAACACTATCGTAAAGATTGATTTGTTGATCAGGAATAATGTCGAGGATAATCGGAATGTTTTTTTGATCATTAAACAACGCATTAGAGATAGAAAGCTCTAAGAGTATAGTGTCTATATTTAGTGTAAACTGTTGAGTGTCTATATCTAAAAGCAATGTATCATTGAATGTTTCCATATTAGATAGAGTAGGGGTAGAAGTACTTTGATTGGAAAAAGAACTCAAAGGGCTGTTAATGGCATAATTTATTTGAGCAGAGCCGCTCAACAGCCCAAGTTGTTTATACTCTAAGATGATTTGAAGTTGATTTTGGGTAATTAAACTGTCTTTTGCAGCCATTATATCAATATAGCTATGAGGCAATTTGATTAAAGACATATTGGCTTTAATGTTTTCTTTACAAAGTGTGGGGATGCGAGACGCCGCTGGCCAAAACCCATCTTGTGAAGATCCAACTTCAGGGGTTAGGGCAAATACTTTATTTTTTTGAGTGGTATCTGCATACATCCAATCGTCAGAATCTCCAGCAGCTGGATAGAGTTCAGAAGCCATTTGATTCACATAATTATTCTCTTCAACCATAGGTTGGGTGAAACACTCAAAATAATTGTGATCATCACTGAATTGATTGACATCGTATCCAAACGGAAACAACAATAAATTACTAAAGGTGTGGTAATTTAAAGCAAAGGTGAAATCATGAGATTCGCATAAATATTTAAGGGCTTGGGTCTCTGGCTCAGAAAAAGCATTGGGCCCTCTATAAATGTCAGATTCAGTATCTGCAGAACTTCCTGATCCGCCCCATTGATACCCATAGTTTCTATTCAAATCTACACCATAGGTGCCATCGCCATTATCGCGTCTATTTTTTCTCCAAAGCCCTCCTCCGTTAGGGGATGTAGTTTGGTTATAAATATAACCATCTGGATTTACCATTGGAACCACGTATAGCTGGGTGGTATCTAAAAGTGTTGAGATGTTAAGATCAGAATCATAGTTTTCAGCCAAATAATACATGAAATAAATAAGTTGAGAAAGCCCTGCGGGTTCTCTGGCATGATGGATAGATGTATACAATACTTTTGGTTCAGTAGCTTCTTGCTGATTAGGATGATCTGAAATAACCCAATAATAAATGGGATGCCCTTGGTGAGAGTGAAAAGTATCAATCATCATTTTTGAGGAAATTAAGTTTGGATAACGTGTGCTGAGCGTATCCATATGGTCTAAAAATTCTTCATAAGTAAAGAATCCCCCCATAGATCCTAAGGTAAAACCTGATGGATCTTCATATTTACTTAATACATCTTCTATGGAATCCGTGCTATTGCACGTTTGATTTTGAGCGGTAGCTTTAAGTGAGGGTTTAAGATTTCTTTTTTGATAATGCGATGTAACATCTTCAATAAGCACCTCAAAAAAAACATGGTGCTCTTTAAGCTTCTTTTTTTCATACGATGAAAAATCTGAAATAATACAGTTTTTATCTGTTATGACATGGTCCGTGCAAATGCCTAAGTCTTGTAAAATAGTATTGTTTTCAGGACATACTTTTAACCTCGAATGGGATTGAGCAAAAACAAACTGACAAGCAGCACAAAACAGAGCTAAAATAGTTTTTTTCATGTTAAAATTTTCTAATGGTATGGCTGTTTACTCTTTAGTTAAAAAAAGTTCATACTGGTCATTAAGGTGTAAAAGAGCAATGTTTTTTGCATTTTTGTGTGCGTCATTTGTTTGATCTTCAAATGCACAATTAAATGTGCCAAGAGAAGAGATATTAAGTGTAAATTCATCGACTTTTACAAACCCACTATTGACACGCTGATGATTTAAATCCCAGCTCTCAAGAGAGTTTAGGTTTAAAAACGATGAGGTTAAGGCAACAGAAATGGTGCCATCTTTTTTAAAATTGAAAGTGCCAAAATCACCTTCTTGTATGTTGTCGTTACTGTATACCTTATAAATAGTCCACTGGCCAATTAAGGATTTTTCAGCTATACTAAGATCATCTTGACAAGAGAATAAGGTCAAGCAAAACACAGTAAAAAAGCAAAAATATTTCAGAAGATTAGAACTCATGTAACTTGTATTAAAAGTGAACCATTGAAGAGTCTGTAGTGGGTAAAAAAGAAGCGTTAAAAATAGACTGATATTCAGAAGTATTATTGAGAATTAATTTTGCTTTTTTAACATCGGAGTCATTTTTAAGCATATGTTGAATTTTACCTTTTTGGTAGTAATAACGTGTGCAAATCTCATTTTCAAGTAAATGCTTAATTTGTTTCTTATAATCAATAATATCGTTCTTTTTTACTTTACTAGTTGTTTGTTTTAATTGATCTATAAGAGTTTCGAGTTCTTTTGAAGTTCTCTTTTTTGTGGATGCTTCAAGCGCTTTAATATCTTGTTCTATTTGGGTTTCGTAGCTATACTCTTTATTTGAGGTATAGGCTATAAAGTCTTTGTATTGCTCTTCTGTTAAAGAAAAGAATGGGGCAGAGTCGATCTTGTTATTTTGATAGGCAAATTTTGTAGCATAATCAAATAAAACATTTTCTTTAACAAGACCATAGACGATTTCATCATATTCAGGTTTTGCAATGGTAATATCAGGTGTAATGCCTGCTCCGTCTTTGACTACACGTCCTTTTGTGGTCTTAAAGTTTTGTATCAATGAGTCTGCAACGGCCGTGGCTTCACCTTTATCGTCTTTATTACTGTAGTCAAGTCTTTGAATACAACGTCCGCTCGGAATGTAATATTTAGCCACCGTAACTTTTAGTTTTGAATTATAAGACACATCAAAGGTTTGTTGTACTAATCCTTTGCCGTAGGTCTTTGCACCAATGACCACAGCCCGATCAAGATCTTGTAAAGTGCCAGAGACTATTTCTGATGCTGAAGCAGATCCGCCATCAGTTAAAATAACTAGAGGAATTTCAGTATCGAGTGGTTCACTTAGTGTTTTGTAAGTTTGATCCCATTCTTTAATTTTTCCGCGTGTTTCAACAACAAGCTGGTTTTTTGGAATAAAAATATTTACAATATTTACAGCTTCTCTGAGTAATCCCCCACCATTTCCTCTTAAATCAATAATAAGTTTTTCAATAGACTGGTTACTTTTTAAATCTTCAAATGCTTTTTTTACTTCTTTACTAGCCGTTTGTGTAAAACCATTTAGTTTGATATAGCCTATTTTATCATCAATTTTCCCATAAAACGGCACGTCTTTTACTTTTATTTCTTCTCTTACAATTTCAATCGTCATAGGTTTGTTTTCTTCGGGTCTGAGAATCTCTAAAACTACTTTTGTAGAAGGCTGTCCCTTTAGAAAAGAGCTAATTTCTGATACATTCTTTGCGCTGATGTCTTTGCCATCAATTTTTTGAATGATGTCTCCGGCTTTTAATCCCGCTTTTGCTGAAGGAGAACCTTCATAAGGCTCAGCAATTACAATATGGTCACCTTTTTTGCTAATGACAGAACCAATCCCTCCGTATTGTCCTGTGGTCATAAATCTGTAATCTTCTATATCAGATTCGGGTATGTAATTGGTATAAGGGTCTAAAGATTTTAACATAGCGTCTATGCCTGTTTTCATAAGTTTACCCGGAGACGTATCATCAACGTAGTAGGTGTTTAATTCTTTGTAAAGCGTAGAGAAAATATCTAAGTTTTTAGAGACTTCAAAATACTCGTCTTTAAAACTACTAAGGCCCATAAATGTTAATGAGCCAATAAGAATAAGAGTGAAGGTTTTTTTAATCATGTCTTTGTTTTGATTTGGGTACTGGGTCATATCCAGAGCCACCCCAGGGATGACATCTTACAAACCGTCCAAAAGTTAAGACAATTCCTTTAAAAAAACCATGATTTTCAAAGGCTTTTATTGCATATACACTACAGGTTGGTGTAAATCTGCAATTATTCCCTAGCCAAGGAGATAGAATCCATTGATATGCTTTTATGATATAAATCATCAGATGCCGCATGCTAGATTTTTTCTATTAAGGTCTGAATTTGCATCGTAAGATCGACATATGATGCTATTGAAGATGATTTGTACACAATACCCATTTTAATTTTTTTGGCTGTTATCTCTTGCTGAGAATTCATTATAGAGCGGATGCGTCTTTTTAATAAGTTGCGCTCATATGCTTTAGGGATTTTTTTTTTGGGGATGCTTACAAAAAACCATTCTTGTTCTTGAGTTTTATCTAGGGTATAATAAATACGCAGATGCTTAGATTGGAGTCTTGATCCGCCAAACAAAGTTTTTAAGTCTTCTTTTTTCCGAATGGTTTGGCACCGCTTCAAGGGAGTTTAAAAATAAAGGTGCGTTTATAAAATAAGGTTCTCCTAATTACGAGAGTTTATTGACTTTATTCACGTATTGTTTAATGGCCATAGGCATAGAAGGCGCATTTTCTGATGGAGCAGTGATATCCACTTTTAATCCTCGCTCTTCAACAGCTTTTATAGTGGTTGAACCAAATGCAGCAATACGCGTTTTGTTTTGTTTAAAATCTGGGAAGTTTTCAAAAAGTGATTTTATACCTGATGGGCTAAAAAATACAAGGATATCGTAATAAACATCTTCTAAATCTGATAAATCACTTACAACAGTTTTATATATGTTGGCCTTTGTATAATTGAATTTATGCTTTTCTAAGAGATCTGGAATAGTCGGCTTTAAAACATTTGAGCATGGAAGAACATATTTTTCTTTTTTGTGCTTGGCCATAATCTCAATAAGGTCAGCAAATCGTCCTTTTCCAAAAAATATTTTTCGCTTACGATAGACGATATATTTTTGAAGGTAATGAGCTGTTGCTTCATTGGTGCAAAAATACTTCATGGCATCCGGTGGAGAAATACGGGCCTCTGAACAAATTCTAAAAAAATGATCTACGGCATTTTTACTTGTTAAGATAACAGCTGTGTAGTCCGTGAAATGGACTCTGTTTTTTCTAAATTCTTGAATGGGGATGCCTTCAATATGTATAAAGGGTCTAAAATCTAAAGTGATTTTTAACTCATCAGCCAAACGAGTGTATGGGTTTTTTTCACTTTCAGGCTTGGGCTGTGATACAAGAATACTGTTTACTTTCATTTAAAATTGCTTAAATCAAAAACCTCTTAGAGAGCTTAAATAAGACCAATATAGGTATTATTTCTAGGGTGCAAATGTACAAAATAATATCTAAAAATAAGTCAGACCTTATGCGTAAAATAGAGAATGACCTATGCGTAAATACCACTAATAGATATATAAATAAACATCCCCAAAACCCATATACAATGGAGGTTTTTGAAATAAAATTTTGCATTCTTAAATCAGAAAAATCACCAAATAACAAAATAATTAAAGCGGGTAACGAAAAAACAAATGCGTAGATCCACAATTGGTAGATAATTTTTGTAGAGAATAATGGCTTTAAAGAAGAATTAAAAAAAGTGCCAACCCATTGTGAGAGAAAAAGTTTAGTGATGAAAAATCCAGTATAAAATAGAACAAGTATATAAAAAAAAGTAAGATTCAGGTTTAGATCTGGAAATAAAACATGAAGTGAAAAAAAACTCATTAGGCTTATAGATCCGGTTGCAATAAACCAGATCAAAACTTTATTAAATAGCCCAAAAGAATAGATGTCAAATGAGTGAAGAGATAGTAGGTAAGAAAATTTTTTAAAGAATTTTTTTTCCTTTATAAATAAGAGGCAAAAACAAGCCGCCAGCAAGCACGACAAAAAAGATAAAATGGGTTGTTGCTTATAGTAAGCAGGTGTTTTAAGAGCGCTAAGGGTGCTTTTAAATTTCAGTTTTAATTCTCCTTGATTGCTAAATAATGCAGGAAGTGTATAGGCATTGGATGATCCGGCTGTTTTAGATTGAAAAAAAACTGTATTGTGCTTCGCATCAATGCTTTGATCAATCTGTTTCATTCTTGGTATAAAAAATGATTATACGGATAGCGTTTTATGTGGAGCTCTTTAACCTTTTCATAAATAAATGCTTTGAGCTGATCGGTATGTTTTTTTTCTTTGATTGACACAAAAAAGCAATCCTCAATTTTTTTCAATTGCTTTTCGTAGGCTTTAAGGTTAAATTTTTCGCTCTCGCCTGTATAATCAAATTCATTTTCGTCTTCAAGGGCATTTACAGCATCTATTTTATTGTAAATACAGATGGTTGGTTTAGGTGAATTGGTAATCTCTTGAATGGTTTTTTGCACTACTTTTTTCTGTTTTTCAAATGCTTGATTAGAGATGTCAATAATATGAATTAATAGATCGGCTTCTCTGGTTTCATCTAAAGTAGATTTAAAAGATTCAATCAACTGATGCGGTAATTTACGAATAAAGCCGACTGTATCAGAGACCAAAAAAGGAAGGTTTCTAATCACTACTTTTCTGACAGTGGTATCTAAAGTGGCAAAAAGTTTGTTTTCAGCCAAAACCTCTGACTTAGATAAATAATTTAAAAATGTAGACTTGCCAACATTAGTGTACCCAACTAAAGCGACTCTGATCAGATGTTGTCTATTGGATCTCTGAGTAGCTTTTTGCTTGTCAATTTGTTTGAGTTTTTTCTTTAGGAGGGATATTTTTTCGCGTACAATACGTCGGTCAGTTTCAATTTCAGTTTCTCCCGGTCCTCTTAACCCAATCCCTCCCTTTTGTCTGGATAAGTGTGTCCACATACCGGCTAGTCGAGGTAAAAGATATTCGTATTGAGCCAATTCTACTTGTGTTTTCGCATGTGCTGTTCGGGCTCTAGTAGCAAAAATATCGAGGATTAGACCACTTCGGTCAATAATTCTAACCCCAATGATTTGCTCTAAATTTCTGACCTGAGTGGCAGAGAGTTCGTCGTCAAAAATAACCATCGAAATATTATGCGCCTTGACATATGAAGCAATTTCTATGGCTTTTCCTTTACCAATAAACGAACCAGGATGAGGCGAAGAGAGCTTTTGAGTAAACGATTTTATGACTTGCCCTCCGGCAGTATGCGTCAAAAATGCCAATTCAGTTAAAAATTCTGTGGTATCACTTTCATTTTGATAGGGCGTGGTAATGGCTACTAAAACCACCCGTTCGTGCGCACTTACTTTCTTTTTTTTTTCAATCATTGATCAAGAGAGCAGATGTTTAATCCCATTGTAAAAATAGCAGGCGTCTTCCTATAGGTATTTCCAAGGGATCATTCCTATAATTAAGGCGAGGCCTATACCGTAAAAAATAGTGATAAAAAGAGGGTTTTGACTTGTTTTATATTTTCTGTACCCTATAGTAATTAATAAAACTGCAGCCAACATCCCAAGGGCGTGCTCTAATGTAAAAAAGCGATAAACATCGGTCTTCACCATCGTTGAAAAGTCAGACCAATGTACTTTTTGACTTGTGAAATACAAAATTAGTCCTAACAAAAGCTGAATGTGCGTTAAAATAAGACTAGACAAAGCTAAGGGTTTTACCAGTTTAAAATTCTTTTTAAAAAGAACAGAAATCAAAGAAGACAAAAACGCAAGGGCAATCAGTAAAAGAATAAGGTGCCTAAAGTGACTATGAGCTTGTATTATGTAATTCATAGACCAAAATTACATGAAAAAAACAAGAAGTACTTTCCTAAGTCAAAACTTAAAATATCTTTGTATTAAACAAGACTATCGCATGCGTTTTTATTGGCTTATAACATCTTTTATACTTTTTTATTACTCAGTGTCAACTTCTTTAGTTTTTGGGCAACAAGAGTCTAAAAAATTCCGTGAATTATTTGTGAAGGCTAGCGCAGATATTTTTGATGGTAATTATCCAAAAGCGCTAGAAGAATTAAACGCCTTAGAACAATTAGACCCTGGTAATGCCAACATTCATTATTTAAAAGGCTTATGTTATTTAAAGCCCCCACTTTTAAATGCCAAAAAGGCCATACATCAACTTAAATTTGCTGCTTCAAATCTTACAGCGACCTATAGTGATTCTGATTTCAGAGAGTATAAAGCACCCTATTTTGCCTTAAAATTTTTGGGCGACGCTTACCATTTAAATTATCAATTTGATGAAGCTATCGGAAATTACCAGCGCTTGAAAGACGAATTTGAACAAGCTGACCAGCAAGTACAAGCTGAATTAGATCAGCTAATAGAAACCTCTAAACGAGCAAAGTCAATGGTGTCGGCGCCTATAAATATGGAGATTAGAAATATAGGTTCTACTATAAATACCTTTAATCAAGAATATTTTCCGTTTGTAAACGCAGACCAATCGATGCTTGTGTTTACCTCTAAACGAAAAGGATGTTTAGGTGGCATCAATGAGTTTACAGGCACTTATAATGAAGACATTTTTTATGCAACCAAAAATGCTAATGGTACTTGGTCTAAACCCAAAGCCTTTAAAGATAGTATTAATACTTACGCTCATGATGCGTCTATTGGCTTATCAGCTGACGGCCAAACATTATGGATTTACAGATATCATCCAAATGATGGGGGAGATCTGTTTAAGAGTACTTTAAATGGCAAAACATGGACCACACCTCAGCGTTTATCCTCTGATATTAATTCTTCTTTTTGGGAAGGAAGTGTGAGTGTGAGTGCTGATAAAAGCAAACTATTTTTTTCAAGCGATCGGCCTGGAGGATACGGAGGAAAGGACTTATACTTTTGTAATAGATTACCCAATGGAGAATGGGCTTTAGCACAAAATTGTGGGCCAAATGTAAATACCGATAAAGATGAGAATACGCCTTACATTCATCCAGATGGCGTGACCTTATTCTTTTCTTCAAAAGGCCATACAACAATGGGAGGATATGATTTATTTTTTTCAGAGCTAACAGATGAGCAGTGGTCTAAACCTTTTAATATAGGCTACCCAGTCAATACACCGGGTGATGACATGCATTTTAAGCCGAATATAGATAGGCAAACGGCTTATTATTCATCTTATAAAACAGATGGATATGGCAAGCAAGATATCTATTTAATTACATTTCCGAACATCAAAAAAACGCCTTTAACGGTGTATAAGGGCAATGCTGTAGATAGTAAAGGCCAAACAATAGAGGACTTATTTATAACGGTTTCAGATGATAAAACAGCTGAATTAATAGGAAATTATGTGCCCAATGCCTCAACAGGTAAGTATATTATAATTTTAAAACCGGGTAAGTCATATCGCATTGAATACGAAAACGCTCAGGGTGTATTGCATGCAGAAACCATCGAGGTGCCAGAAAATTCAAATTATCATGAAATCAATAAAGAACTGACTTTAGATCCGGTTAAAATAGCCAAATAAACGGCAAAAGGCACATCAGCATATTCATGCCTTGTATTATTTTTTTGCTAAAACTGTTTGAGCGCTCGGTCAATATTTCTTTGAGTATCTTTTTGTTTTAAGCTTTCTCGCTTGTCATGAATTTTTTTACCCTTACCTAGGCCTATTTGTAGCTTAGCTAAGCCTTTTTGATTGATAAATAACTTGAGAGGAAGTAATGAAAAGCCTTTAATTTGAACTTGTTTTTTAAGCTTTTTTAATTCGTTTTTTTCAAGAAGTAATTTACGATCTCTTTTAGGTAAATGATTGTTGTACCCGCCATGCTCATATTCATTGATAAACATATTAATCACAAATAGTTCCTGACGCTTAAAGCGACAAAAGGCTTCTTTTATACTTGCTTTAGATTGGCGAATTGATTTTATCTCAGTTCCTTTTAATGCAATTCCACAAATGTATTTGTCAGAAATGTCATATTCAAAAAAAGCTTTTTTATTTTTTATTTCAACGGTTGCTTGAGCTTTCATTTGTCAAGAAGCTTTCAAATTTAGAATTGAAAAAGGTTTGCAATGTTCCAGCATGCTCAAAAATAATATAAATCCCAATATTAGATTGTTTATTTTTTTGTAAATGCGCCAAAGCCTTCTCTTTACCCATGCTCATATAGGCAGTGGCTAAAGCGTCAGCTATAGCACACGAACTCGGATGAACAACGGTAACACTAAGAGTTTGATGTGTGACTTGCTCTAAAGTAATTGGATTTATGATATGGGCATATTTTTTTCCTTCTTTAAACTTAAACTTTCGGTAGTTTCCAGAGGTGGCCATGGCAAGATTGTTTAGCTGACAGATACTCGCATACTGATCTTTAACACGCTCTTTCTCAGGCAAATCAATACCAACTTTCCAAAGTTCATCTTCAGGGTTTTTGCCATTACAAATCAGTTCTCCGCCAATTTCTACCATATAATTTTTAACGCCTTTTTGCTTAAGAAAATCAGCGATCAAATCACAGCTATAGCCCTGTGCAATGGCATTAAAATCATAGCCCGCTTTACTATGGGTTTTAAACAAACTGTCTTGTTTAAGCCTAATGCCTTCTGCAATTACCTTTTGATAATAGAGTAAGCTGTCTGTATTTTGGGGGGATGATAAAAACGGAAAGAGTTTGGCGTTAAAATACCCATTGGTATAGACATTTAAACTGTCAGATAAGCGGATCATCTTTTGCGCAAATGGATGTAAGGTTTTTAGATCAATTTGAGTAGGAGTCTTTGCCGTATTAAAATGACTGATCCAAGACCTTGTTTTATAGGTGGATAAAATACGGTCAACATCTTCTAGTAAAGAGGTCAATTCAGCACTAAAGTCTCTGCGGGCAGAATCTTTATACGTAATCTTAAAGCTTGTGCCTTGGGCTTGTCCGTTTAGGTAAATCCATTGGGTTTTTGTAGAACATCCCCCCAAAAAAAAGAGAAGAAGAACGGTAATGCAAATCAGAAAATAAGACTTCAATGCAAAATGTATAAAGAGTAAAGATTATCCACCAAAATCATCAAAGGCGACATTCTCATCAGGAATACCCCAATCTTCAGCCATTTTCAAAACACATTGGTTCATAATAGGCGGCCCACAGAAATAGAGTTCGATGTCTTCTGGGTATTCGTGCTTACTTAAAAATTCATCAATCACTACTTGGTGCACATAACCTTTGAAGCCATCTCCATTGGGATCATCTAGATCTTTTTTAAGCGTCCAGTTATCTTCAGGGAGCGGATTATCTAAAGCTACAGCAAATCTAAAGTTCGGGAATTTCTTTTCGATTTCTCTAAACTCTTCAATATAAAACAACTCTTGCTTGGTTCTTCCGCCGTAAAAGAAAGTCACTTTTCGACCTGTTTTAAGGGTATGAAACAAGTGGTAAAGATGCGAGCGCATTGGTGCCATTCCTGCGCCACCCCCAACATAGAGCATTTCAGCCTGAGTCTCTTTAATGAAGAATTCACCATAAGGGCCAGAAATGGTTACTTTATCTCCAGGTTTTCTTGAAAATACATAAGAAGAGCAAATGCCTGGATTCACATCCATCCATCCATTTTTTGCTCTATCAAAAGGTGGAGTGGCTATCCTAATAGTAAGCGAAACAATATTTCCTTCAGCAGGGTGATTACTCATTGAATAGGCTCTAAATATAGGCTCATCATTTACCATTTTTAAAGGCCATAAGTTAAATTTATCCCAATCTTTTTGAAATTTATCTGGACTGTCATGGTATTTTGGATGAGCAGTGATGTCCATATTTTTAAAGTCAACCTCTGTTTCAGGCACATCGATTTGAATATATCCTCCGGCTTCAAAATCTAAATTTTCACCTTCAGGCAATTTGACAATAAATTCTTTAATAAACGTCGCAACATTGTAATTAGAAATGACTTCACATTCCCATTTTTTAATGCCAAAGATCTCTTCAGGAATTTGAATATCCATGTCTTCTTTGATTTTTACCTGACAGCCCAATCGCCAATTATCAGCGATTTCTTTTCTTGAGAAATAAGGGGCTTCTGTAGGTAAAATTTCTCCACCACCACTATTGACCTGACATTTACACATCGCACAGGTGCCACCACCACCGCAGGCAGAAGGCAAGAAAATTTTATTATTACCAAGCGTAGACAAAATAGTGCTGCCTGCTTCAACTTCAATGGTTTTTTCACCATTGATGGTCAATTTAATAGCGCCTGCTGGTGTCAATTTCGCTTTAGCAAACAAAAGCAATCCTACCAAAAGAAGGCTTAAGGTTAAAAAAACAAGTGTGGTGATAATTAATGTAGTAACCATGTGTTTAATTCTTATAATTCAATGCCCATAAAGCTCATAAAGGCAATGCCCATAAGGCCAGTAATAATAAACGTAATCCCAAGACCTCTTAAAGGTGCAGGCACATTCGAATAGCGAACCTTCTCTCTGATAGCAGCAATGGCAACGATGGCCAAAAACCATCCTACACCAGATCCTAAAGCAAAAGAGGTGGCTTCAGCAATAGAGGCATATTGTCTCTCTTGCATAAAAAGAGCGCCCCCTAAAATAGAACAGTTTACAGCAATAAGAGGCAAGAAAATACCTAAAGATCCGTATAATGCAGGTAAGAATTTCTCTACGATCATTTCTACTAGTTGTACAATCGCAGCTACAACGGCAATAAACATAATAAAACTTAGAAAACTCAGATCTAAAGTTTGAGAGCCGTTAATGCCGTACTCTGGATTCAGCCATACTAAAGCCCCTTCTTTGAGTACATAATTTTCTAATAAGTAATTCACAGGCACGGTCACCAACAGCACAAATATCACAGCCATCCCTAAGCCAAAAGCTGTTTTAACGGTCTTAGATACAGCCAAATAAGAACACATGCCTAAGAAATAGGCAAAGATCATGTTATCGACAAATATTGACTTTACAAATATATTAACCAGTTCCATTGTTATTAATTTTCTTCTATCAGTGCTGTGTTTCTACTTCTTTGAATCCAAATCAAAATACCTACCGTGATCAGTGCCATTGGAGGTAAAATCATAAGGCCATTGTTGACGTACCCAAAATCGTAAAATGAATCAGGAACCACTTGAATGCCCCATAATTTACCAGAGCCAAAGAGTTCTCTAAAAAAAGAAACGATAATAAGTATGATGCCGTATCCTAAGGCATTTCCAAAGGCATCAATAATTGCCGGAAAAGGTTTGTTTCCAAGAGCAAAAGCTTCTAAACGCCCCATTACAATACAATTGGTGATAATTAAGCCTACAAACACAGAGAGTTGTTTAAAGACATCGTATTGATACGCTTTTAAAAATTCATTGACTACAGTCACTAAAAAAGCCACCACGACCAACTGTACAATAATACGCACACGAGAAGGAATTAAGTTTCGTAATACAGATATAATAAAGCTAGAAAACACCATGACAAAGATTACAGATAGGGTCATTACCACAGAGGGCTTTAGTTGTACGGTAATCGCTAAAGCAGAACATATCCCTAATACTTGAACCGTAATAGGATTACTGTCATCAAAAGGATCAGTAATAAGCTTTTTTTCTTTTTTTCCGAAAAACGGAGCCTTTTTCTTTGTCTCTGACATAATTAAGATGCTTTTAGAAAAGGTTCATAAATTTTTAAGGTTCTCTCTACCATTTCACTCACGCCATTACTGGTGATCGTACCACCTGATATGGCATCAACACCGTGCAGATTTGAACTGCCTGCGCCTCCTTTCACAACTTTAATAGACTTAAAGGTTCCTGAGCCATCAAAAATCTGTTTGCCTATCCATTGTTCTTCAAAAAAAGTTTCTTTGATTTCAGCCCCTAAACCAGGAGTTTCAGTTTTGTGATCAAATGAGGTACCTGTTACGGTGTTTTTGTCTTCACCAAGGGCAACATATCCCCATATAGGACCCCAAAGCCCTTGGCCAATTAACGGAATGATGTAATTGAGCTTTCCATCGTCTGTTTTGCATTTAAATAGGGGGTAATTTGCATTTTTCTCTAACAAAGCATTTGTAAGCGCACTTGGATCAGAGTTTAAATTTTTGTAAAGAGAATTTAAGCCAGATTTATATTCTTTAAGCACGTCTACATCAAAAGCTTTTATCTCAGAGTTTTTAAGTTGCCCTTTCGCGTCTATGACGATTTGTTCAACAATATATTTATCAAAGGCAGATTGAGCCTGATCTGGACTAACGGTTATACCAACAGAGGAAAGAATGTTTTGCATTTTCTCTTTTTTCACATTGGCTTTTTGTCTGTCTTGCGTTCCCATCTTTACACTCACTAAAAGTACAGAGACCACAATAACCATAATGGCTGTAAAAATAAGCGTATATGCGTTGCTATTAGTATTCATATTACTTGCTTGCTAATTGTAATCGTTTATTTCTTCTCTTTATGTTAGCGTCAACTACGTAATGGTCAATTAACGGAGCCATGACATTCATAAAAAGAATGGCTAGCATTATCCCTTCAGGATAAGCCGGATTAAAGACTCTAATCATAATCCCTAAAAATCCGCAGAGAAAACCATAGATATATTTTCCTGAACTAGTTTGCGCTGCACTTACCGGATCGGTAGCCATAAAGACACAGCCAAAGGCAAATCCCCCAATCAGTAAATGATGTAACGCACTAATTTGCATCAAGGTATTTACACCAAAAGCGTTAAAAATTAAGCCCATTGTATAACCTCCCACAACCATCGAAAGCATCACTCGCCAAGACGCGATACCCGTCCATAAAAGAATAAAAGCGCCAATCAGACAAGCGACCACTGAAGTTTCACCAACAGAGCCCGGAATGGTGCCAATAAACGAGGCATACATATCGTATTTATCCATAATCGTTGAGATTTCAACCTTTGAGGCAGCATCACCAAGCGCAGTAGCACCAGTAACCGCATCAACGGTACCCGAAAAAGCACCATCGGCGTGCCAAACTTGATCACCAGACATATATGTAGGATAAGCAAAAAACAAGAACGCTCTCACTGTTAAGGCAGGGTTTAAAATGTTCATGCCTGTCCCTCCAAAGACTTCTTTGCCAATCACCACTCCAAAAATAGTCGCAATAGCCACCATCCAAAGCGGAATATCTGCTGGTAAACACAAAGGAATAAGCATGCCTGATACCAAGAATCCTTCTTCAACTTGAGAGCCTTTGATTACAGCCATTAAAAATTCTACGCCCAATCCGACTGCATAAGACACCACCACAATTGGTAATACTTTAGCGGCGCCAAATAAAAACATCTCCCAAAAGTCAGCCGCTTGACCTTGTGCTAAGAAGTGCTGATATCCGGTGTTGTACATGCCAAATAATAAACAGGGTATAAGCGCAATAATGACCGTTACCATGGTTCTTTTCAAATCTATACCATCCCGAACATGTACACCATTGTGCGTGCCATGTGCCGGTACAAACAAAAAAGTCTCTATCGCATCGTATGCGGGGTATAATTTTTCTAGTTTTCCACCTTTATCAAAGGTGGGTTTAATGTTTTTTTCTAAAAATTGATGTAAAAACTTCATAAGGCTATGCAAACTCTTTTTGAAGGTTGTCTAATCCCATTCTAATGATCGATTGAACCTCTTGCTTAGAGGTACAGGCAAATTCACAAAGGGCAAAATCTTCAGGGGCTACTTCATAAATGCCCAAATTTTCCATTAGCTCAATATCATTGATTAATATTGATTTTATCAGTTGAACAGGCAAAATATCCATGGGTAAAAAACGCTCGTATTGCCCCGATACCACAAAAGCTCGCTCTTCGCCATTCATTGACGTATTTAAATCATACGTTTTATTGGGCATTAGCCATGAAAAAAAGGCTCTAGAAAAACTTTTTTTACTCAGTTTTGGGATTATCCATCCAAAAAATTCAGGATCTATTACTTCTGGAAGGCATGTAATTTGCATATCGTAAAAGCCTAGATATCCCTGAGGAGTAATTTTTTTGCCTGTAAACGGATTTCCTGAAATAAAACGGGTATTCTCAGTAGAGGTTCGCTGGTCAATAATAGATTCAACTGCAGCTCCGCTATTTACTTTAAAATAACCTGTTTCAGTACACGATGATCCTGTTAAGGCAATTGTTTTAGAAACATCATATTCTCCTGTTCTCACGAACTTGCCTATGGCAGCCAGACCTTGCAGTGAAACTGTCCAGACCACGTCTCCTTTGTTAATAGGGTTTAAATGATGGATCTGCACACCTACATTGCCAGCAGGATGTGGCCCCTTAAAGTGATTAATCTTTGCATTTTTAAGAGAAGACAACTGAGAATTACCTCCGTCTTTTAACGAAAGAAATACACCGCCACTACTTAGTTTATTGAGCACATCAATAGCAAATTGAAAATCTTCATGAGCATCTTTAAAACAAAGGGCATAATCAGGCGCTAATGGGTTAGAATCAAAGCCAGAGATAAAAATAGCTTTGGGTTTGTCGGTTGGTTGGGCAATAATATCAAAGGGTCTTTGTATAATAAAAGGCCAGAGCCCCGCAGATGTCAAGGTGCTAATAATTTGAGCCGCATCAGCTTTTAATAAATCTACTTTTTTAAACGTTTCAGAAGTATTCTTTTGATCTGCCTGAACAATAATTTCAAGAATCTTTCGTTTATCTCCACGAACAATGTCTTTAATGGTACCGCTTGTGGGTGATGCAAATTTAATCTCTGGTCGTTTTTTATCAAAGAAAACCGTGGTGCCTCGTTTTACCTTATCGCCAACTCTTACATTTAATTTTGGGGTTATACCGCTAAAGTCAGTTGGTTTTAAGGCGTATAGAGTTGAGGCAATTTCTGCAATGATTGTCTTGTTTGCTTCGCCTTTTAAGCGAACATCAGCTCCTTTATTGAGTTTGATCACTCTGTTGCTCATTAATAGCTATATTAGTGTTAGCAAATGTAAAAATTAGATTCAAATAACCATGCAATACATCTTAAAACTGTTGAATAATTTTCTTTTGTTGAGTGTTTTAAATGTTTTTTTTCTTTCTTTTTCGGGGGGATGTTGGGGGCAGAGCATAAGTACCGATGAAGCCGTTTATGCAGAGATCATTTATAGTGTGGGTTTACATCCACCCTCACACCCAGAAGCCTTTCCACTGATCAGGATGCATTCAGACGATAAGCTTGATTTTTACTTTGACGATTTAAGCGGAGATCCGAATGAATATAGTTATAGAATTGTGCATTGTACCTCAAATTGGGAGCAATCTGATTTGATGCCCATGCAATATATTGAAGGCATAAATGAAGATTTAATTACTCAGATCGATTATTCATCCGCCCAATATTCTAACTATACACATTTCAGTTTTTTGTTTCCAAACAATGGGTTTAAATTTATTTTGGCGGGTAATTATCTCATCGAAGTCTATGCCGATGCAGATCCAGATAAGGTCGTGATCAGAAGGCGCTTTGTGGTCTTAGATGAGCGGGTTAAAATTTTAGCTAAAAATAGAAGATCTACAGATATTGAACTGGCCAGATATAAACAATCTTTAGAATTTATGGTTGAAAAAAATGGCTATAATTTATCTAATCCATATGCAGATATGGATGTGCATGTGATTCAAAATAAGAATTGGAAGACTTCTATAAAGCATGTTCAGCCCACTTTTGTACAGGGCACAAGACTTTCTTTTTTATTAGAGGATGAGCTCGATTTTTTTGCAGGGAACGAATACCGTTTTTTAGACCTTAAGAGCATTCATTACAAACCTGCAAATGTTGGAACAATTACCTTAGATTTTCCGATTACAGTAGACTTACTCACCGATAAGAAGAGAGCGTCAAAACAATATGAATTTTTTCGGGATATTAATTTAACAAGTTATTATGGCTCCGAAGACGGGTTAAACCATAAGTTAGATGCCGATTACATGGATGTGACTTTTAGTTTGTACAGTCCTTCTAAACTCAATCAAGACGTTTATGTGTATGGTGATTTTTCAAGATTTAGACTTTTAGAAGACGGAAAGCTACACTACAATGCCAATCAGAAGGTGTATGAGAAAACCATCACCGTAAAACAAGGGCTTCACCACTATAAGTATGTCACTTTAAACGCCGATCAGAGTCCAGATTTTATGTTTACAGAAGGTTCGCATTGGCAAACAGAAAATGACTACTATATTTTAGTGTACCATAAAGCCTTTGAAGATAGAGAAGCAAAGTTGATTGGGTTTCAAAAGATAAATTCTTTGCATATTTTTGAAGATTAATGTATGCTGTTAGATAAAAAAATAGTGGTGGTTATGCCTGCCTACAAGGCCTCTAGTACCCTTGAAAAAACATATAAAGAGATTGATTTTTCAATGGTAGACCAGGTGGTGCTGGTCGACGATAATAGCCCCGATGACACGGTGAACAAAGCCAAATCTTTGGGCATTGAGCACGTGATTAAACACGATCAAAATCTAGGCTACGGAGGCAATCAAAAAACCTGTTATGCCAAAGCCCTAGAGCTTGGTGCGGATATTGTGATTATGTTGCATCCAGACTATCAATACACGCCTAAACTAATCCCTTCGATGTCTCATTTAATTGCTTCAGGGCTTTATGATGTTGTACTCGGATCAAGAATTTTAGGTACTGGGGCACGTAAAGGAGGGATGCCGCTTTACAAGTATATTGCCAATAGAGTTCTTACGTTTACTCAAAATCTGTTGTGTAAACATAAACTCTCAGAGTATCACACAGGCTACCGTGCGTTTTCAAGAAAAGTGCTCGAAACATTGCCTTTAGAAAAAAACTCTGATGATTTTGTATTTGACAATCAAATGCTTTCTCAGATTATTTATGCTGAATTTAACATTGCAGAGATTACTTGCCCCACTAAGTACTTTGAAGAGGCGTCATCTATAAATTTTTCTAGAAGCGTCACTTATGGATTAGGTGTGCTGACGACCTCCTTTAAACATTTTTTTCAACGCCTAGGGTTAGCAAAATTTGCGCTTTACAACTTTGATAAAAAAAACGCTTCGTAACAACTTTATTGATACTCCTCACAAAGTGTTACCCCTTCGATGATTTCGATTGCTTGTTTTTTGAGGGGAGAATCTATATTTGAGGTGATATACTTTCCGTTTTCTTGATAAAGTAAATCTATCATGCTTCCTTCACAGTTGTACACCAAATATTGAAGTTCTTCAAGTAATTCTTGTTGGTATACACCTTTCTCAAATACATAATAAACCTCATTTTGGTCTCTGTATTTGCATACTTTATGAAGTTTTTTTTCAAATACACCCACTCTGTGAATAACGACTTGGGTATAGGCATGTTCTTGAGCTGTTTGGCTAATCCAGGTATTCTCAAGTACTAAAACCCCAGTATCATCGCCATAGAGTGAATGGCACGGATCTGTGATAGAAGAGACCGATTCATTTTTAACGCAAGCATTTAAAAGAATAAGGGCAAACAGTGCGTAGCTTAATTTTTTCATGATCTTGATTTACGCCACAAAGGTACAGATGTGCTAAACTCTTGTCAAGTTTTTTATTTTTTGGAGTTACCCCATTTTTTTTAAGTTATTTTCTTCTATCCTTATTTTTTGTCCTTTTCCTTGAAGAAAAGAACGAAAATTCAAGCCAAGAATGAAGCTATCTGCCCACCTCTAGAAAATGTAGCTCACAAGGCCAG
>JAHDCS010000038.1 GCA_020629755.1 Flavobacteriales bacterium
CTAGAGGTGGGCAGGTAGCTTCATTCTTGGCTTGAATTTTCGTTCTTTTCTTCAAGGAAAAGGACAAAAAATAAGGATAGAAGAAAATAACTTAAAAAAAACGGGGTAACTCCAATCTTATTTTGCTTGATTGGCATGCCAAGTCTATGTACTTTTGAAAGATGTTGCAAATCGGTGATGTTCAGGTTAAAGATTTTCCGCTCCTTCTTGCGCCGATGGAAGATGTGTCAGATCCGCCTTTTAGGGCCTTGTGCAAGAAACATGGCGCTGATATTATGTATACCGAATTTATTTCTTCTGAAGGGCTAATTCGCGATGCTCATAAAAGCGTTCAAAAACTAGATATTTACCCTGAAGAAAGGCCTATTGGCATTCAAATATTTGGGGGCAATCAATCTTCAATGGAGCATTCTGCTAGAATAGTTGAAGCGGCTAACCCTAACATTCTCGATATTAACTACGGATGCCCGGTTAAAAAAGTGGTCTGTAAAATGGCTGGCGCAGGCATACTTCAAGACATAGACCGCATGGTTACCCTCACAAAAGCCATTGTAAAGAGTACATCGTTGCCTGTTACGGTGAAAACACGCCTAGGCTGGGACGAGCAATCTAAACACATTGTAGAAGTTGCAGAGCGTCTACAAGACATAGGTATTCAAGCTATTTCTATTCATGGCCGAACACGCAAACAAATGTATAAAGGCGAAGCTGATTGGTCCTTAATCGCAGAGGTTAAAAACAACCCCCGCATGCGTATTCCTGTGATTGGAAATGGCGATATTGACTCTCCTATCAAAGCCCTCGAATATAAAAACCGATACGGAGTAGATGGCATCATGATTGGCAGAGCGGCCATAGGATATCCTTGGATTTTCAGAGAGATCAAGCATTATGTAAAAACCAAAACACTCCTTGATCCTCCAACGATTTTAGAACGTATTGAAGCGGCAAAAGAACATTTTGAACGCTCTTTACAATGGAAAGGTGAACGCCTGGGCATGCTTGAAATGCGACGACATTATGCCAACTACTTTAAAGGACTGCATAACTTTAAGACCTTTAGAAAAAAATTGGTGCTCTCACTTTGTCCAAATGAAGTAAGGGATTGTTTTGAACACATTAAACACACCTACACTTTATCTGAAGTTGTGTGTTAATTTTTTGTTTTTCGGGGGGATGCTTCTTGAGTGTTTTTTAAATTAGTAAAAAAAAAGGATGAAAAACATCTCAGTGATTGGTGCAGGCACCATGGGAAATGGCATTGCGCACGTTTTTGCGCAAAACGGGTTTACAGTTTCTTTAATTGACCTTAACGGTGAAGCGCTTGAAAAAGCCTTGCAAACCATTGAAAAAAATTTGGAGCGATTACTTAAAAAAGAACGCATTACTGCCGAGCTAAAAGAACAGACATTACAACGAATTCAAACCTTCACAGATTTAAAAAAGGGTGTGTCTCAAGCAGATCTGGTCGTTGAAGCAGCAACAGAAAATGAATCTTTAAAAATGAAGATATTCAAAGAGTTAGATGCTTTTACAAAACCCACTTGTATTTTGGCCACTAATACCTCTTCCATTTCAATTACCAAAATGGCATCTCAGACTCAAAGGCCTGATAAAGTAATTGGGATGCACTTTATGAATCCTGTACCTATAATGAAATTGGTTGAAGTGATTCGTGGATACCAGACCTCTGATAAAACCACACAACAGGTGTTTGAATTATCAAAGACACTCCAAAAAATCCCGTTACAAGTAAATGATTATCCTGGGTTTATTGCCAATAGAATTTTAATGCCAATGATCAATGAAGCTATTTACAGTCTCTACCAAGGTGTAGCTGGTGTAGAAGAAATTGATCAAATTATGAAGCTAGGCATGGCACATCCTATGGGGCCTTTGCAACTTGCAGATTTTATTGGACTGGATGTCTGTCTATCTATTTTAAATGTTTTGTATGATGGCTTTAAGCTCGATAAATACGCACCTTGTCCACTACTTATAAATATGGTATTAGCAAACAAACTAGGCCGAAAATCAAAAGAAGGATTTTACAATTACAAACACGACAAAAAAGAATTAATTGTTTCTGAAGACTTTTTGAGGTAAATGCATTAAATTTAAACTCCTGGGCTTATTTTTTGTTGTTTAATTTAAATAGTCTTAATTATGCGCATTGTTCAATTCATCTTACTTTTCACGTTTATCTATCCTACAGTATACAGTCAAATTCAGCGCTGTCATACAGACGAGTTTCATAAAGAAAAAGCCAAAACAAACAGCCAATATCAAAAAGCAGTTAATAAGTTCAATCTCCTGATAGATCAAAAACAAAATCAACACACACTATTGCAAAAAAACACCATTACCATACCCGTTGTGGTACACGTTGTATATCGCTTATCGTCTGAGAATATCTCAGATGCGCAAGTGCTTTCTCAAATAGACGTGTTAAACGAAGATTTTGCACGGACTAACGCTGATGCTTCAAATACACCCTCTGCTTTTGCAAGCCTTGCGGCCAATACAGACATTCAGTTTTGCCTTGCTACTGTCGACCCAAATGGCAACCCAACCAATGGGATAAACCGTGTACAAACAAGTCAATCTTCATTTGCTGGTGTTTCAGATAATGTAAAACAATCAGCCACTGGTGGGGTTAACGCCTGGGATCCTAATAAATATTTTAATATATGGGTATGTAATTTAACTGGAGGCATCCTTGGCTATGCAGAATTGCCTTCAGCGGGCATTCAAATACCCTCAACATACGGGGTTGTGATTGGATATAAGTATTTTGGCAGAACTGGCAATATCGATCAAACTTACAATAAAGGTCGAACAACCACACATGAAATTGGCCACGCGTTTGGTTTATCGCATATTTGGGGAGATCAATACTGCGGCGATGATCAAATCTCTGATACTCCCCCGCAGGTCGATCCCAACGGCTTGTGCCGCTCTTTTCCGCATAATGCCAATAACTCTTGTGGTGCTGATCAAAACGGAGAGATGTATATGAATTACATGGATTATGTTCCAGATGGTTGCATGAATCTTTTCACTCAAGGTCAATCTAATAGGATGAATGCCGTTCTTTCAACCTCTCCGTATAATCAATTACCTGCTTCTACCGTTTGTGGAAATAATAATAACGGAGGTGGAGGCAATAATGGGGGTAATAACAATTTGGCTTATGATATCGGGATTGCATCTATTAATAATCCGAGTGCAGGAAATCTTTGCGCAAGTAGCATTATCCCAAACATAAGTATTCAGAATTTTGGCACCAATACCATCAATTCATTTCAGGTATTACTTACGGTAGATAACGGCGTGCCTCAACCCTTTACCATCACTGGCACATTAGAATCTAACCAAATAGGTTCAGTAGATCTTAACACCCTTAATTTATCTTCTGGCATACATACCATAACTATATCTACGGCTGCTCCAGATGGCAATACCGATCAAAATACAAATAATGACAGCCAAACTATTCAAGTCAATATTCAGTCTTCAGGCATGTCATTGCCCATAGTTGAAAATTTTACAGCAAGTCTATTCCCTACTTCTAATTGGCAAATTATTAATACCGATAACAATAGAACATGGGAAAAGTCTCAAAATGTCTCTGCTGCATACATAGATAATTACAATTATAACGCTCCCGAAGAATTAGACGAACTATCTTCCCCAATTATAGATTTTTCGTCTGTAAATCAAGGGGTCATTGAATTTGATTTAGCGTATCAAATGTATCAAGGAAATAATGGCAACTATTCTGATCAGCTTGAAGTCTATGTAAGTTCTGATTGCGGTGAGAACTGGAACTTGGTGTATCAAAAATCAGGGCTTAATCTTACCACAGCATCTATAGCGGCTGCTCAAACAGCTTTTGTGCCTACCTCAAACGATTGGCGTAAAGAAAGCATTGACATTAGCACATATTTACCTAGTTCATCTTTAAAAGTGAAATTTGTGAATATCTGCAATTTCGCCAATAATCTTTACATAGATAACATTAACATAAGATCAGGAATACTTACTGACCTTCTGAATGTTACAGCATCAACCTATCAGATATTTCCGAACCCTACAACAAATGGATTTAACATCATATCTCAGTCAACATCTGAGTTATATACCTTAAGCATTTACAATATTCTTGGCGAGAAAATTAAATCTATTGTTTTAGATAAACATCAGAGCTTTATTTCTACTCAAGATTTTGTGAAGGGTAATTATTTGGTTGTAGGTTTTGGAGATGACAAGCAACAGCTTTTTACCCAAAAACTATTTATTCATTAAATCAACTAATCTTTTGAATGTTCTTTTAAGTGATCACTTTGATCCGTTGCTTAAAAAGCAACTCAATGCGCACGGATTTAAGTGTGTTGTTCGCCCAAAAATCACTCAAGAAGAGCTTCTTAAAATCATCCATGATTTTGATGGATTAATAATTAGAAGTAGAATAGCCGCTTGTAAATCATTAATTAAAAAAGCGCATAAATTAAAATTTGTCGCTAGGGCCGGATCTGGAATCGAAAATATTGATAAAAAAGAGCTCAAGAAAAAGGGGGGTTCTGTTTTTTCGTCTCCTGAGGCAAATGCTCAGGCTGTGGCTGAACATACTTTAGGGCTCATGATCAATGGGCTTAGAAATATTTCAAAATCTAATCTTCAAATCAGACGTCACATCTGGAAAAGAAGAGAAAACTGGGGCATTTCTTTTTCAGAGACTACACTTGGCATTATTGGATTTGGCCATACAGGAAAAGCTTTTGCAAAACTAGCATCCCGCACAGGCTTTAAAGTATTGGCCTATGATATAAAGAAAAAAAAGCCTTCTAAATATGCTCAATTTTGTGATTTAAAAACCCTTCAAAAGAAAAGTAACGTTATTAGTGTTCACATCCCGTTGAATAAAAAAAACACCTCCTTTATTGATGCTTCATTTTTAAAAAAATGCAAACAAAAGCCAATAATTATTAATACTTCAAGAGGCAAGGTAGTTCAAACTTCTGCCCTTTTAAAGGCTTTAAAAACAGCACAAATATCTTATGCTTGTTTAGATGTTTTAGAATACGAAAATCAATCATTTGAACAAATCATAACCACAGACACTATTTTAGACGAACTTATTAAACACCAAAATGTTTTGATTACTCCACATATAGCTGGGTGGACCAATTGTTCTTATAAAAAACACGCACAGGTTTTAGCTCAAAAGATCACAAAGGCCTTTGGTGTTCAAAAACATAAAAGTTCATAGATCACTTTACACTCCTTGTTAAAAACATTTATATTTTTGAATAAGATGCGGTTTTTAGTTCACCTCTTATTTTGTCTCTTTTGTGCTTTAAACACTTCTTTCGCTCAAAGTCTTAGCACGCTATCCTTGGTTTTAAATGATATAGAGAACATTCAAAAATGTGTCGTAAGTGCAGACCATTCTACCTTGATTGTAAGCTCTCTAATTAATGGTTCGGTTGACATCTCTTTATTTGTGAACAAAAACGATACCTGGATGAAAACTAAAACCCCAAAAGGAGTCAACACTGCCGATCATCAAATTATACAATCTATTGCTCAAGACGGATCTAGTTTTCTGTACAGCTCTAAAGGGATTAAGAATCTTAAAATATGCAAAAAGCTTTCTGAAGGTTGGTCTGAACCTAAAGACACAAACTTATTCTATAACATTAAAGAACAAAACATTCATTCTTTTGCACTCACACCAGATGGGCAAAAAATATACTTTTCACTAAAAAATATCAGAGGCAACTATGACTTATATTCTAGTTTTAAAACAGGGCGATTTTGGTCTAAACATATTAAACTTTCTGAAAAAGTAAACACTGATCTCAATGAAGTACATCCTTTTATTTCTCCATTTGATCAAAAGCTATATTTCACAAGACAATCTGAAGGTTGGTCTACTATTTTTTTTATTGAAAAAATCAATACACGCGTAGACAGCGTAAAACAACTCTTATTAAACACTAAGCAATCGCATCTGTTAAATTATACTGAAGATGCTTCAGGAAAAACTGGATATGTACGCTCTTTACATCCTACAAAATTGTGGGAAGTCAATAAAAAATCTGGTGTAGAATTATATTCTATTATTAAAGGCAAAGTGGTTTCTGAATCAAAAAAAAACAAGATTGACAACATCCGCATTGATGTGTTTAATTTGTCGAGCAAAAAAAAAGAGAATTATATCTACTTCCCTAACCCTCAAGACAACTCCTATATTATGGTTTTACCTAAAAACCAAAACTACTTAATGAGTGTTTCGGCACAAAACTTTAAAACCAAACAAGCTGAATTTTCAACTAAAAACGATCAAAACACACCTATTGATCAAACAATTACCTTAGATTTAGAGCAAAAAACCATTGATCTTTCAGTAGACTCTTCTTTATCCCCCCAAACAGAATTTCAAGAAGCCCAACTTGTTGAGATTATTTATGAAATCATTGATGATCATGATACCAGTGCGTTTAAAAATTTAGACCAGTACTTAAATGATCAAAATACCCAAACTAAATACACCCATTTAATTGATGTGCTTAAAGAAATCATAGAAAAAAATGATACGGCTGCTTTTAATAATTTATCTGAGCTTGAGTTTAAAGACCAAAACAACCAACTGACCTTTTATTACCCGCCTAATGCATTTGTGTTAGAAAAAGAAAATCTAAAACAGCTTAACACTTTTTTAGATCATTTACAACCCGGCTCTGAAATTAATTTATTGGGATATAGCGATACCATTGGAAGCACACAATCAAAGCAAGAGATTTCAAAGAAAAGAATTGATTGGGTTGTAGACTATATACATAAAAACAAAGGTGATCAAACATATAAAATCACCAAAAAAATTGTCGCAGATAAAGCTATTGCTGGTGTTAATCAAACCTTTGAGCGAAAACTAGAAATTATTGTTAATGAATAAGTGTTTGTATGGCATATTGCTTGTAATATTTGTGTTAGGGGCAAAACCCACTAATGCACAAAGCTATTCTTCCAAAGAAATAAAAGCTGCTTTTATCTGTAATTTTGCCAAATTCACTTCTTGGCCTAAAAATAAACAAACCGACTACTTTATTATTGGAATCGTAGGAGAAAGCAATTACACTGAAGTATTAAAGAAAATGGCCGGCAACATACGTGTATCTAATAAAAAAATAAGAGTGATTGAATATGAAAATCCGGCTCATGCAAAAGCTGCACATTTGGTTTATGTGGGGGATATAGCAAAAGGTATTGATAAACCTGGGCTTTTGCGATCACTAGCACTATCTAATGTACTGACTATCGGAGAAGAGCTTGGTTTTTGTAGTGCTGGAGGGACCATTAATTTTTCATCCAAACAACAAAAATATGGCTTTCAAATTCGAAAAAATTACAACAAAACATCCTCCTTTGTCATAAGTACCAAACTGCTTAAATTGGCCACTTTAGTAGAATAAATGGGTAAAAATCGTATTTTTATTCTGTGAATAAGGCCGTTAAATATCTTTGGGCACTCTTCTTTCTGTCAATGATTGGCTTCACTGTGCTTCTCGTACTTGTTAGATTTGGCTTATTTGGCACCTTGCCTGATTACACAGAGTTAGAAAATCCTAAAACAAATTTAGCCACTCAAATTATTTCTTCAGACGGTAAGCTTTTAGGTACTTATTTTAAAGAAAACAGAACCCATTGTTCGTTTTCTGAAATCTCTCCAGATCTTATAAATGCATTAATTTCAACTGAAGATGAGCGATTTTATACGCACCCAGGTATTGATCTTAGAGGACTTACCCGCGCTGTTTTATTTTTAGGCACTAAAGGCGGAGCAAGTACTATCTCTCAACAATTGGCAAAACTATTGTTTACAGAAACAAAGGCAAGAAGCTTTTTACATAGAATTACACAAAAACTAAAAGAGTGGATTATCGCAGTACAGTTAGAAAAAAGCTATACCAAAGAAGAGATCTTAACTATGTATCTCAACAAATTTGACTGGGTTAATTTAGCAGTAGGCATAAAGTCAGCGTCAGAAGTTTATTTCTCTAAACCTCCAAATAAGTTAAATATACAAGAATCTGCCATGCTTGTAGGGATGCTAAAAAACCCCGCTCTATTTAATCCTGTTAAGCGTGATTCATTAACCTTAAAGAGACGAAATACAGTACTACATCAAATGCTTAGAAATGAGCATTTGAATGATTCCCAGAGCGATTCACTTAAAAAACTTCCTTTGGGTATGGTTTTTCATTCGGTTGATCATAAAGAAGGCTCGGCCACGTATTTTAGAGAAATATTACGTAGTGAACTCTCAAAAATATTCAATCAAAAAAAGAATGGCGCTTTTGTATATACCAAAACAGATGGTTCTAAATACAATATCTACAAAGACGGTTTAGTGGTCTACACCACCATTGATGATCGAATGCAAAAATACGCTGAATTTGCAGTCAAAGAACATTTAAGTAAAGAATTGCAGCCTGCTCTTTTTAAAGATTTAAAGCGTAAAAAAAATGCCCCCTTTGACTTTAGAGTGTCTCAACAGCAAATTAAAAAAATTCTTTCTTCAGCCATTAAGCGTTCTGATCGCCATCGAGTCCTTGTAGGAAAACAATGTGGCAATTGCGGAAGAGGCTATAAATATGTTGAAGAAATTTCAAAATCAGGACAGCCCCATTTTAGCTGTAAGGCAGACGACTGCAAGGTAGTTTGGAAGAAAAAATCTAAAGAAGAGATTCAAACCATATTTGACACGCCTACAAAAATGAAAATCTTTACTTGGGATGGGCCAAAAGACACCGTACTCTCTCCTTTAGATTCCATTAAATATTATAAAGGCTTTTTGCATGCTGGTTTTATGGCAATGGACCCCCATAACGGACACATAAAAGCTTGGGTAGGAGGCATTGATTATAAATGGTTTAATTACGACCATGTCAGACAAGGAAAGCGCCAGGTAGGCTCTACCTTTAAGCCTTTTGTGTATTCTTTTGCAATGCAAAACGGCTATAGCCCTTGCACCAAATTTCCGAATGTTAAAACCTGTTTTGAATTGCCCAATCAGCCTGTTTGGTGTCCGCCAAACGCCGATGAAAAATACGGAGGCGAGGTGACATTAAAATATGCTCTTGCCAATTCAATCAATACAGTCACCGCAAAACTCATGAAGCAATTCACCCCAGGTGCCATTGTAAATTTCACTCGAAAATTAGGCATTAAAAGCCACTTAGAGCCTGTGCCTTCGCTTTGCTTAGGTGTTGCTGACCTCTCTGTATATGAAATGGTAGGCGCCAATGCAACATTTGCCAATAAAGGCATCTATACAGAACCTATTTTTATTGAGCGTATAGAAGACAAAAACGGCAATATCATCTATCAAAAATACCCTAAAAAAATGCAAGCTATGAATGCAGAAAGTGCTTATGCAACCTTAGAACTCATGAAAGGCGTGACCCAATATGGTTCTGGTCTTAGACTCAGAGGAGGTAGGCCTTATGCGAATATTCGAACACCTATTGCCGGAAAAACAGGGACCACCAATAATCATTCAGATGGCTGGTTTATGGGGATTACCCCAGATTTAGTAGCAGGCTGTTGGGTCGGTGCCGATGATAGAGCCGTTCGGTTTTCGTCTTTAAGACTTGGTCAAGGAGCTAATATGGCCTTGCCTATTTGGGGCTATTTCATGAATAAGGTGTACAAAGATAAGAACATAAAAATTTCTAAATATGATTTTAAAAAACCTGAACACACCTCTATTAATTTTGATTGTTCTGAGCAGCAAAGCACAAGTGCTGAAGAAGAACTAAATCAATTTGAAGACGACGATTTATGAATAAAGTAGTCCGTAACGCAAAAGAAGCTCTAGAAGGCTTAACCTCAAACATGACTGTCATGTTGGGGGGATTTGGCCTATGTGGCATCCCTGAAAATGCCATCACTGAAATGACCAACATGAACATCAGTGGTTTAACGTGTATTTCAAACAACGCTGGGGTTGACGATTTTGGCTTAGGCTTACTGCTTCAAAAAAAACAAATTAAAAAGATGATTTCGTCGTATGTGGGAGAAAACGCAGAATTTGAACGACAGATGCTCGCAAACGAACTAGACGTGGAGCTTATCCCGCAAGGCACATTAGCCGAAAGATGCCGTGCTACAGGTGCTGGAATACCCGCTTTTTATACTCCTGCTGGCTATGGTACTGAGGTGGCACAAGGCAAAGAAACCCGAGAATTTAACGGAAAAATGTATGTCTTAGAAAAAGCGTTTGATGCTGATTTTTCTATTATAAAAGCCTGGAAAGGAGATAAATACGGCAACTTAATCTTTAAAGCCACAGCTAAAAATTTTAACCCTTTAATGGCCATGGCAGGTAAAATTACAGTTGCTGAGGTTGAAGAGCTGGTTGAACCTGGAGCGCTTGACCCAAATGCCATACATACCCCCGGCATATTTGTTCAGCGTATTTTTCAAGGGGTTAATTATGAAAAACGCATTGAACAACGCACACTAAGAACTTAAGCCTATGAAGTCTTACTTACTTATTTTTTTTCTGGGGGGATGTTTGTCTTACGCTTGTTTCTCTCAAAATTCAACCATTAGTATTCGCGAAGACGATGATTTAATAGAAGATCTTCAAAGCAATTATCTGTTTTTAAATAAACAAATTGTAGTAGTGCCTTATACAGAAAAGCTCTATCGCTCTGAGATTGACAGTAAGTTTGCATTTGCCAATCCAGACTTATCCATCCAAAAAATACGGGCAAGCATTGAAAAAAGTTGCTTGCGTTCATTAACGGCTCAATTAAAAGAAAAGGGCGCCCATTTACCTATTGATCCTTACGTTTCTTTTACTGACAGTATAGATGCACTCTGGACTTTTTACAAACACCTTGACTATGTGTGGGTAGATAAACAATCTGTTAAACAAGCTGAAGAGAAACAAACATTATTAGGCAAAGCAAAAAATGTATTTAATATTCAAAAACAAGAACCTTTAAATGGCATTCAAACCACTACAGATCAGGGGCAGTTAAAAGAACTTAAAATCAATGCCAATAAGTTTATGAGTTCAAAGATTGACCCACAAGGCATGTCTGAAATACAATCCACTTATAAGGGCGTTGAGGGCTGGCTGGTTATTAATCAGCTTGATATTTTACATACTTATCAAAAAGACAAACCCTTTATAATCAACTTACATTATACCTTCTTTAATAAACATGGAAAAAACAAATCGTCTTCTATACAAAGTGCCACATTTGATGAATCTGCTTTAGAGATTAATACTTTTTATGATTTCATCCATCAATATTTAGCAGAACAGCTCATAAAAAGTTTATCGATTTAACACATAGAGATCTTAAACGAGCATTTATTATGTAAGTACCTCAAGCTTTGCATATTTTAAAAGGAGCTGTCTTTTACCTGCTGCACCTTCAAAATAAACAGTTGCTTTTTTGTTATGAGGCTGTCCTTCGATATGAACTACCTTGCCCTTACCAAACTTTTGGTGCTTCACCGAACTGCCCACGTATATTTGCTCTGTACTATCCGTATGTATTGAACTAGGCTGTGAAGGAGCCACTTTAGTCAGTTTTCTTTTTTGATACCCCTTTCCAAATAAAGGAGTTTGTGTTTTAAACTCTGTAGTATTTGAGCGCGTTTGTGCTTTACTAAATTTTTCATCGATATATTTAGGATCTATTTCTTCAATAAACCTGCTTGGTGTGTTCACCACTAACTTGCCCCAGCGATAACGCGTATCAGCATACGATAGAAAAAGTTGTTTTTCTGCTCTTGTAAGAGCAACATAAAATAATCTCCGTTCTTCTTCGAGTTGATTTCTATCGTAAATAGAAAGCTGAGACGGAAATAAATTTTCTTCAAGACCCACGATAAATACATACGGAAATTCAAGCCCTTTGGCTGCGTGAATAGTCATCAGAGATACGCTGTCTTCTAGTTCTTGATTATCTTGCTCAATATTATCAGTTAACAATGAAATTTCTTGCATATAGCTCTCTAAAAGTACAAGCTCTTCGCCTTGTGCTTTCTTTTGTTCTTCAAAATCTTTAAGCCCATTTAAAAGCTCTTGTATGTTTTCATGGCGACTAAGGCCTTCAGGCGTTTTATCTGTGTAAAGATCTTTTAACACACCGCTAGAAGAGGCTATTTGATGCCCAACATCAGACGCTTGCATGGTTTTGGTTTGAGCCACAAACAATTCAATGATATGTACAAAATCTTCAATCTTTTTCTTAGCCCCATTGTTAATGGCTACTTCTTGTAAAGATTCAGTGCTTATAACTTCCCAGATGCTTTTTGATTTTTCATTCGCTGTTAGGGCTATTTTTTCAATACTTGTTTTCCCTATGCCTCTTTTCGGATAATTGATGACACGTTTTATTGCTTCATCATCTTTAGGATTTAAAGAGAGTCTAAAATAGGCCAATACATCTTTGATCTCTTTTCGTTTATAAAAGGATAAACCCCCATAAATTCTATAGGCAATATTCTTTTTTCTAAGGGCTTCTTCTATCGCTCTTGATTGTGCATTCGTTCTGTATAAAATAGCAAAGTCTTTATTGAAAGACTGTTGATTAATTTTTGTGTCAAATATTTGATTGGCCACTAGCCACCCTTCTTGATTGTCGGTTGTGGTTTTAAATAAAGCAATGTTTTTACCCGAATCATTTTGCGTCCAGACCTCTTTTTTAAATTGATTTTTATTCTTTGAAATTAAACTATTGGCTGCCTGTACAATGGTTTTTGTCGAACGGTAATTTTGCTCTAATTTATAGGTTTTAACATCTGGGTAGTCGCGTTTAAAATTTAGAATGTTTTGAATATTAGCTCCTCGAAAGGCATAAATACTTTGTGCATCATCTCCTACCACACAGATGTTTTCGCGACGGGCACATATCTTCTTGACAATGGTATATTGTGAAAAATTAGTGTCTTGAAACTCGTCCACCAAAATAAACTCAAAGCGATCTTGGTATTTATATAACACCTCCGGGAAATCTCTAAGTAAAATATTAGTTTGATAAAGTAAATCATCAAAATCCATGGCCCCAGCTCTAAAACACCGTTTTACATACAAACTATAAATCTTACCAATTAAAGGTTTTTTAGATTGCTGATCTTCACTTTGAATACTTGTATTCTTATTGTATTCTTCAGCAGAGAGTAGATTGTTTTTTGCAGAAGATATTCTGCCTAAGACTAAATTAGGTTTATAAACCTTATCATCTAAGTTTAACTCTTTTATGATACTTTTAATCAAACTCTTTGAATCGTCTGTATCGTAGATGGTAAAGTTGGAGGGATAACCTAATTTATCCGCTTCTGAGCGTAAAATTTTAGCGAATACAGAATGGAAGGTGCCCATCCATACGTTCATGGACTCATTGCTTCCGATAAGGCGTGTAATTCGCTCTTTCATTTCTTTAGCTGCCTTATTGGTAAAGGTCAGAGCCATAATTTTAAAAGGATCTACACCTAGATTAATTAAATGTGCAATACGGTAGGTTAATACTCTAGTTTTTCCTGATCCGGCTCCTGCCAAAATCATCAATGGGCCTTCGGTGTGTTCAACCGCCTTTTTTTGCTCTGGATTTAAATCATTCAAGTAATCCATATCCCCCAAAGATACACATTACAAAGGCTTAGAATATAGAATTAATTGTATCTTTTTAAAGATTCAGTGTTATAGGATTAAAACAAAAGCATAGATGCGCCAAACTACGCATAAAATAGATGAAAAAAAATTAATTGAAAAAGCCCAAAACTCAAAAGCTGGCTTTGCTGATTTGTATCATTTATACCACAATAAAATATTTTTATTCATCCTCAAACGTGTTGAAGATGAAGCCTCAGCCAAGGATATAACATCTAATACCTTTGTGAAGGCCTTTTTGAATATAAAAAAATTCACCTATAAAGGCTATTCTATCTCATCATGGCTCTTTCGAATTGCAATCAATGAAATGAATACATTTTTTAAACAAAAGAGCAAACAAAGAGTCATCAGCATTGAACAAACTGGACTCTCAAGAATTATTGAAGACATTCAAGATCATGATCAATCCTATTTTAAATGTGAAGAAAATTCTCTTGTAATGGCCTTAGACCAGCTTAATGATACAGAGCTTATGCTGATTGAATTACGATTTTTTGAGAAGTTATCATTCAAAGAAATAGGAGATATTGTGGGATGCACAGAAAACAACGCCAAGGTAAAAGGCTATAGAATTCTAAAAAAGCTAAAAAAAATCTTAGATGAGCAAGCGTAAAATTATATACAATAGAAGTCTGCCCAATCATAAGCAGATTGAAGAGCAAAAAGATTTTGAAGGCGTTCTTAAACGGTATGATGCTGCCTCGCAAAAATTACCTTCTTATCGCAATAGAAATTATTTTTTAGGACTTAGTCTTATCGCTATAATCGCATATCTGGTGTATATCGAATCTGCGCCGCCTAAAGAAGTTGAACAAACCAATGACCATCACATTACAGATACTCTAAATTCAGATACCTCTAAACCTTAACCATATGAAAACCCTTAATCTATTATTAATATTTAGCAGTCTTATTTTTTTATCGTCTTGCAGCTCAGAAATCTCAACCAAAGAAGCAAAACAAACGGCTGAACATTATTTTAAACTCTTAAACGAGAAAAATTATACAGCAGCTGTTGAACTGAGTGCATCAGAACTTATTTCTGGAGGCAATAAGGAGCAAAGTCTCAAAAAAATGAAAACGCTAGATGAAAAATTAGGCCCTGTACTTTCTTATGCGTTAAAAGAAGAAAAAGTAAATAAAGAATTTGCGCAAAGAACCAATATTGAACTTCATTACGAGGTTAAACACAAAAACCTAAGTACTCTTGAAATCTTTATGATTGTAAAAGAAATGGGTGATTATAAAATTTATAATCACACCATTACTAATCTAGATTTCTAACCCTTTATTCAGTTAAGCTTCTGTGATTTTGTGAGGCATTAACCAGAACACATTTCACAAGAATCCGGATCATCTAAAGAGCATGCAATTTCTGCTTTTCTCTGTTCTTCTAGGTCTTTAAATTTACCTGATGGCGTAATAACTTGTCCGTTTACGACAATTTGACCTGGACCAGCTACTATAGGTTCACTTACAGATTTAACTTCTTGTTTTACGTCACCTGTAGTTTGGGGAGTGTCTACAAGCTGTTCTGGTGTTGAAGCTGCAGTTACTGCCTCTTTTTGTTCTTCTTTTGGTGCTTGCATGGCTGTTTTGTCTACCGTAAACTTGATGGCATCTGAAGCCGCTTTTGTTCTTAGATAGTACATACCAGTCTTTAATCCTTTTTTCCAACCATAAAAATGCATAGAGGTGAGTTTTGCAAAATTGGCATTCTCCATAAAGATATTCAGGGATTGAGACTGACAAATATAAGCCCCTCTAGCCGCAGCCATATCTATGATCGTCTTTTGGGAAATCTCCCAAGAGGTCTTGTATATAGACTTTAAATTTTCAGGAATTTCTTCAATATTTTGAACAGATCCGTTGGCCACAATCAATTTGTTTTTAAGTTCATCATTCCAAAGATTAAGCTCAACCAAATCTTTTAAAAGATGCTTGTTTACGACAATAAACTCGCCTGATAAGGTTCTTCTGGTGTAGATATTTGAAGTATATGGTTCAAAACATTCATTATTCCCCAATATTTGAGAAGTAGAGGCCGTAGGCATAGGTGCTAAAAGCAAAGAATTTCTCACCCCATAGGTCTTTACTTCTTCTTTTAATACATCCCACTCCCAACGATCAGAAGGCGTCTCATCCCACATGTCGTATTGGAAAATCCCTTTTGAAACTGGCGAATCTTTGTATGACTCATAAGGACCATCAATTTTAGATAAATCTTTAGAGGCCGTCATCGCAGCGTAATAAATGGTTTCAAAAATTTCTTTGTTAAGCGTCTGAGCCTGCTCAGATTCAAAAGCCATTCTAAGCTTTATAAATACGTCTGCCAAGCCTTGTACGCCTAAGCCTATTGGGCGGTGTCTGAGATTAGAATTTTCAGCTTCTTTGACCGGATAATAATTATGATCAATAATCTTGTTTAGATTCATCGTAGCTACATAAGTTACCTCAAAAAGCTTTTGATGGTTAAACTTACCGTCAATTACAAATTTAGGCAAAGCTAAGGATGCTAGATTACACACAGCCACCTCATCTTTAGACGTATATTCTACAATTTCTGTACATAAATTAGACGACTTAATAGTCCCTAAATTTTGTTGATTTGATTTTGCATTACAGGCGTCTTTGTACAGCATGTAAGGTGTTCCTGTTTCAATTTGAGATTCAAGAATTTTAAACCATAAATCTTGTGCTTTTACTGTTTTTCTGCCTTTGCCTTCGCTTTCATATTTTAAATATAGTTTCTCAAACTCTTCAGAATGAGCATCTGCAAGCCCTGGGCACTCATTCGGGCACATTAGAGTCCACTCGGCGTTTTGCTCTACCCTTTTCATGAATAAATCTGGCATCCACATGGCATAAAAGAGATCTCTTGCGCGTTGTTCTTCTTTGCCGTGGTTTTTCTTAAGATCTAAGAAATCAAATACATCGGCATGCCAAGGTTCTATGTAAATAGCAAAAGAGCCTTTTCGCTTTCCGCCACCTTGATCAACATACCTTGCTGTATCATTAAATACACGTAACATAGGCACAATACCATTAGATTGACCATTAGTCCCTCTGATATAAGATCCAGTAGCTCTAATATCATGTATAGAAAGCCCTATACCTCCTGCAGATTGTGAGATTTTAGCCGTTTGTTTTAAGGTATCGTAAATACCATCAATGCTATCGTCTTTCATAGTCAATAAAAAGCAAGACGACATTTGTGGTTTTGGGGTGCCTGCATTAAAAAGAGTTGGCGTAGCATGTGTAAACCACCGCTCACTCATCAGTTCATATGTTTCAATAGCCTTATCTATGTCTTCTTTGTGTATGCCAATAGACACACGCATCAGCATATGCTGTGGGCGCTCTGCAATATGACCATCTATTTTTAAAAGGTAACTACGCTCTAATGTTTTAAATCCAAAGAAATCATAACCAAAATCTCTATCGTAAATAATAGTAGAATCTAACCTGTCAGCGTTTTCTTGGATGATCTTGTACACCTCATCAGAGATCATCGGTGCCTTTTGCTCTGTTTTTGGGTTTACATAGTTGTATACTTTTTGCATCGTGCTAGAAAAAGACTTTTCTGTGTTCTTATGCAAATTTGAAACAGCAATTCTAGAGGCTAAAAGGGCATAATCAGGATGCTTAGTGGTTAGGGTAGCCGCCACTTCAGCTGCTAAATTATCAAGCTCTGATGTGGTTACACCATCGTAAACACCTTCAATCACTTTCATGGCCACCATCACAGGATCTACTATTGGGCTAAATCCGTAACAAAGTTTTTTAATACGCGCTGTAATCTTATCAAATTTTACAGCCTCTTTTCTTCCGTTTCTTTTTAATACGTACATATGTGTTTTGTGTTTTGTGTTTTTAGTTTAAAAATAAAATACTATTTTTCATTTTTTTATGCAAATTTTATTTGGTTAAAAATCTTCATCCAGCTTAAATACTTGCTCTTCTTTATTTCCCATCACGCCTGCTTTTTGGTATTCAGCAACTCTTTTTTCGAAAAAGTTAGTCTTGCCTTGCAGTGAAATCATTTCCATAAAATCAAAAGGATTTGTCGCGTTGTATACTTTGGTATTACCCAATTCAACCAACAAACGATCTGCTACAAATTCGATGTATTGAGTCATTAACTTGGCGTTCATTCCAATTAAATCTACCGGCAAGGCATCTGTCACAAATTCTTTTTCAATATCAACGGCATCTGTTATGATTTTTTCTAAATGCTCTTTCGGCATTTTTTGAGTAATGTGCTTTGTATATAATAAACAAGCAAAATCACAATGCAAGCCTTCATCTCTTGATATAAGTTCATTAGAGAAGCTTAAACCAGGCATAAGGCCTCGTTTTTTTAACCAAAAAATAGAACAAAAACTACCCGAAAAGAAAATGCCCTCAACGGCAGCAAAAGCAACTAAGCGTTCTGCAAAAGAGCCGTTTTCGATCCACTTTAATGCCCAAGTCGCTTTTTTCTTGACACAATCTAAAGTTTCTATAGCTTTAAAAAGAGTGTTTTTCTCTTTTGTGTCTTTTATGTACGTGTCAATTAACAGAGAATACGTCTCAGAGTGGATGTTTTCAATCGCGACTTGAAATCCATAGAAAAATTTTGCTTCTGTATACTGTACTTCTGACAAAAAGTTTTCAGCCAAATTTTCATTAACAATTCCGTCACTTGCTGCAAAAAATGCTAAAACATGCTTAATGAAGTGGCGTTCATTATCATTTAATTTCTGATCCCAATCAATTAAATCTGGGCTTAAATCAATCTCTTCAGCCGTCCAGAAACTCGCTTCAGCTTTTTTATAAAACGACCAAATATCATCATGCTGAATAGGGAACAACACAAACCGATCTGGATTTTCTTTTAATAGGGGCTCGTTTGATGTTTCTTTCATTCTTTACGTTTTTTACTTTAATTGTGTATCCACTTGATCATAACTTTAAGAAATGGCTTAAAAAGAAGTATAAAGCCTAATTATGATATGTTGTGAACGTATAGTTACAAACTAAACCAAAAAAAATCAAAAACTCAATGAAAAATAATTAACAATTATGAGTTGTTTTCAACAATTTAAAATAAACCGCCAATCTACAAGGAGTTAGGCCAAATATAATACTACGACAGGATTGATTACTGGTTTAAAGTGCTGCTTTTTAACTCTTTAACTTTCTTTCATAGTAGTAATCAAGCGCTTTATACCACTCCGCACCGAACTTACGGATTAGAGGCAATTTTAAAAATTTAAAAAGCGGCATCTTTAACTTTTTGCCACACAGAATCGCTGCTTTACAAATATCCCATTGGTGGTAATTTACCGCCGTGAATTTTTGATGCTCTTTGATGCGTACCGGATACAAATGACATGAGATTGGCTTAACAAAGCCACTCGTTTTATTTTGATAGGCTAACTGAAAAGCGCAAACCCCAATCCCTTTTTCATCTTTTGTTAAATACACACACTCTTTGCCATTGATAATAGGCGTTTGATATTCTTTTTCTGAGGCATTGTACACCACTTGACCTTGTTTGTGAATCTCGTCTTGGCTTTTCTTAGAAAGCAAGGGTTTAATCACCTCAAAAACCCTTTTAATCTCTTTTACCTCATTTTGTTCTACCGGGGCTCCGGCATCCCCTTGCACACAACAATCCCCTTTGCAGGCGTTTAAATCACAAACAAAATGCGTGCTTACTAGATCATCTGATATCAGCGTGTTGTCTATTTGTATCACATCCCCCCAAAAATATTGAATACCAATTGAAATATGAAGGAGATTCTCCTTAAAAACATTAAATTTGAGCCAAATCAATCATTTGATGGAATACAATACTGCTAGAGAAGATCTTAAAATAGCTACATACGGACGTAATATTCAAAATATGATTAGTTATGTAAAAACCATAGAAGATAAAGCAAAAAGAACCAAACTGGCTACTAATGTGGTGGCCTTGATGGCCCAGATGAATCCGAATGTGAAAGAACAAGAAAACTATAAGCAAAAACTATGGAATCATTTGTTTTACATCGCAGATTACGAGCTTGACATAGACACTCCGGTAAACATCACCCCGAAAAGCGAGCATTTAGAAAGGCCTGAGCCGCTGAATTATCCAAAGAAAAATCCGAAGTATAAACATTACGGAAACATTATCGCTGCTTTGATTGAAAAAGCAAAAAAGACGCCCGAAGGTCCTGAAAAAAAAGCTTTTACTGAGTCTATTGCCAACTTAATGAAAAAAGCCTATTTGAATTGGAATAGAGATTCTGTAAACGATCAAACCATTTTTGATCATCTTAAGGAATTGTCTGGTGATGCGTTAAAAACAGATGATGATTTTCAACTTAATCATACCTCAACCTTTATCATCAATAAAAACCCTTATCGAAAAAAGCGCAATAATTTTTCAAAAAACAAAAACAACCGCTACAGAAAATCGCGTTAAGGCATGGGTACATTTATTGTAGAAGGCGGCCACCGCTTAAAAGGTGAAATCACGCCACAAGGAGCTAAAAACGAAGCACTACAAATTATTTGCGCCGTTTTATTGACGCCTGAGAAGGTGCGCATTGAAAATATCCCACAAATTCGAGATGTTCTTAAATTAATTGAACTGCTAAAAGCCTTTGGCGTAGAGGTTGAAAAACACGACCCACACACCTACACCTTTGATGCTAAAAATGTAGACATTGATTTTATCAATAAACCTGAATATTTTGAATTAGCTGGCCAACTCAGAGGGTCAATTATGACTCTAGGGCCTTTAACAACTCGATTTGGCAAAGCGATTATCCCGCGCCCTGGAGGCGATAAAATTGGACGCCGCCGCTTAGACACCCATTTTACTGGGCTTAAAAAACTAGGTGCTGAATTTAGCTATGACAACACCTCCCAGTCCTTTCATGTGAAGGCCAACAAACTAAAAGGCAATTATATGCTTTTAGAGGAGGCTTCGGTTACCGGAACGGCTAATATTTTAATGGCAGCTGTTTTAGCTGAAGGTGAAACAACTATCTATAATGCCGCCTGTGAGCCTTATTTGCAGCAGCTCTCGAAAATGCTGGTATCTATGGGGGCAAATATTCAAGGAATTGGCTCAAATAAATTAATCATTAATGGGGTAAATGCTTTGGGGGGATGCACACACCGCATGCTTCCGGATATGATTGAAATCGGTAGCTTTATTGGTCTTGCCGCCATGACACAGTCAGAAATTCGCATTAAAAACGTTGGCTATGAGCATTTGGGTATTATTCCGGCTCAGTTTAAAAAATTAGGCATTCAATTTGAAAAACAAAACGACGATATTTTTGTGCCTGCACAAGAATTATACGAGATTGAGACCTTCATTGATGGATCTATCATGACGATTTCAGATGCCATTTGGCCAGGATTTACACCTGACTTACTCAGTATTGCTTTAGTGGTAGCTACTCAAGCAAAAGGCAGTGTACTTGTGCACCAAAAAATGTTTGAATCTCGTTTGTTTTTTGTAGATAAACTCATTGATATGGGCGCACAAATTATTCTGTGCGATCCGCATCGTGCCACGGTCATTGGATTGGCTAGAAAATCTCAGCTCAAAGGTATTTCTATGACCTCACCTGATATTCGTGCTGGGGTATCGCTTTTGATTGCTGCCTTGTCAGCCAAAGGCACCAGTAAAATTCATCAGATAGAACAAATCGATAGAGGCTATCAGTTTATCGAACAGCGCTTAACAGCCTTAGGGGCTAAAATCACAAGAAAAGATTAACACTTTTTAAAAGTTTGATTGGCATAATTCTTGTACATTTAGTATTGTAATCACAATAAAAAAAGATCATGTCTTATTTAAAAATTATTATTCTAGGTAGTCTTTTCTCTCTTTTTTCTTTGGGGGGATTTTCTCAAAAAGTGGGGATTCAAGTAGGAAATATAGCGCCTGAAATTGAACTTAAGAACCCAGAAGGTAAAACAATGACACTTTCAGATCTGAGAGGTAAAGTCGTACTGATTGACTTTTGGGCCAGTTGGTGCGGGCCTTGCAGAAGAGAAAACCCTAATGTAGTGGCCGCATACAATAAATACAAAAAAGCAACTTTTAAAACCGCTAAGGGCTTTGAGGTATATGGCGTGTCATTAGATAATCAAAATCAACGATGGATTAAAGCCATTGAGCAAGATGGCCTGGTGTGGGATTACCATGTCAGTGATTTAAAGGGCTGGGGGTCATCTGCTGCCAGAAAATATGGCGTACGCAGCATTCCTACTAATGTATTGATTGATGAAAATGGCGTTATTCTTGCCAAAAATTTACGGGGCATGCATCTACACTTAGCCATCGATAAATTGGTTAAAAAATTCTAGTTATACTGATAAATGGTTCAATAAAAAGCCATCCTGTCAGATTCACAACAATCATTTAACCTTTTTTGGCAGAAAATCAGCTTTGGCAAATTATTTGCTATAGTCTTTTTACATTTGCAACACTTATAAAAGTATCATGAGTAAAAAAAATGAAAAAGAGGCTGATCTAGATCAAGACCAAGAGTTAAAAAACCAAGATCAAAACACAGAAGACACCACGCCTTCTTCTGATTCTCAAGAAGATCTACAAGCTAAAGTCAATGAACTAAACGACAAACACTTAAGGTTATATTCTGAGTTTGAAAATTACAGAAGACGTACTGCAAAAGAACGTTTAGAACTTATCTCTAGCGCAAGTGAAGAGGTGTTAAAAGCTATTTTGCCTGTTATTGATGACTTTGAACGCGCTATCGCTTCTAACGAAAACGTAGATGATGTAAACGCTCTGAAAGAGGGCTTTGGGTTATTGTATCAAAAAATGAGTTCGATTTTAACTTCTAAAGGCTTAAAAGTAATGGATGCCAAAGAAAAACCTTTCGACGCAGAACTCTTTGAAGCGGTCACTAAAATACCTGCTCCTTCAAAAAAACTTAAAGGTAAAGTAGTAGATGTGATTGAAAAAGGATACTATTTAAATGAAAAAATCATTCGCCATGCCAAAGTGGTGATCGGAGAATAATAAAGCACTATGGCCAAAAGAGATTATTACGAAGTACTAGGCGTATCAAAATCTGCTTCTGAGGCAGACATAAAAAAAGCATACCGTAAGCTCGCTATTAAGTACCACCCAGACAAAAATCCAGACGACAAACAAGCCGAAGAAAAATTTAAAGAAGCGGCCGAAGCTTATGAAGTACTCAGTGATGCACAGAAAAAAAGCAGATACGATCAGTTCGGTCATGCAGGCGTTGATGGCATGGGCGGCGGTAGCGGCTTTGGTGGAGGCGGTATGTCGATGGACGACATCTTTGAAAATTTTGGTGATATCTTTGGAGGTGCCTTTGGTTTTGGCGGCTCAAGAGGAGGCTCTCGTAGACGGAATCGCGGCGCAAATATCAGAATAAAGGTGGCCTTAACGCTAGAAGAAATAGCAAAAGGGGTGACTAAAAAAATTAAAGTAAATAAAAATGTAAGTTGTTCTCCTTGTAATGGCAGCGGTGCTGAAGGCGTTGGGTTTTCGACCTGTTCGACATGTAGAGGCACGGGTGTAGTGACAAAAGTCATGAATACAATGCTTGGTCAAATGCAAACACAAACCACTTGTGGAGCTTGTGGCGGACAAGGCCAAACCATACAAGATAAATGCAAAAGCTGTTTTGGCGATGGAGTGATGCGAGGCGAAGAACAAATTGAGATTCAAATTCCGGCTGGAGTACAACAAGGCATGCAGCTATCTGTTTCAGGCAAAGGCAATGCTGGCCCAAGGGATGGAATTGCTGGAGATTTATTGGTTTTAATTGAAGAGAAACCACACGAAACACTGACTAGAGATGGTGAAAACGTCTATTATGATTTACATTTAAACTTTGCAGATGCTGTACTTGGGGTGAGTAAAGAAATCCCTACAATTTCTGGAAAAGCTAAAATTAAAATTGCGCCGGGTACACAAGCCGGAAAAATTCTAAGACTTAAATCAAAAGGATTGCCTCGACTCAATAGCTACGGCTCTAGTTCTGGCACGGGAGATTTATTGGTTACCGTAAATATTTGGACACCTCAAACGCTTAGCTCTGATGAAAAAAAGGCCCTTGAAAAATTTAGAAGCTCAGAGAATTTTAAACCCGATCCTTCTTCGAAAGAAAAAAGTTTCTTCTCACGCATGCGTGAGTATTTCACCGAATAATCACTAAATAAAATGAAGCACAAGCGTAGAGATTTTCTCAAAAAAGGCGTTGCCTCAGCTATTGGTGGTGCTGTGGCAGGAACAACACTTAGCAGTTCGTCATCAGAACACAATGAGTCGCCTATTAGATCTGTTAAACCCATGGGCTTTCAATGGGAAACGCTTGATCCATTTTTGTTTTGTGCCCATCATCAAGATTTTTATCCCAAGGGGACCTCTGAGCTCTGCCCAGAAGCCCATTATTTAGAAGGTCGTAATTTGGGCAGTGATTTTCACATCAAAGACGGCTTTAGAATGTACCATGGCAAAACTGTTCCTGGTTTTCCAGGGCATCCGCATAGAGGGTTTGAAACCATCACCGTGGTGAGAAAAGGCATGGTAGATCATTCTGATTCTATGGGTGCTTCAGGGCGCTATGGCAATGGTGATGTGCAATGGATGACAGCCGGAAAAGGCGTGCAACATGCCGAGATGTTTCCGCTTGTCAATCAACAGCAAGACAATACGCTTGAGCTTTTTCAACTTTGGCTCAATTTGCCAGCGAAACACAAAATGACCCAACCTCATTTTAAAATGTTCTGGAAAGAACACATCCCCAAAATTGAACAATCAGATACACAAAACAGAAAAACCAACATAGAGCTTATAGCAGGTAAATTCGGAGATGAGACTTCTCAATCTCCTCCTCCTAGTTCCTGGGCCAGCGACCCCAAAAATGAGGTGCTAGTGATGAATGTCTTTTTAGACCAAGGTGCTTCTTTGTCACTACCAAAGGCTTCACAAACTACCAATAGAGCTATTTATTTTTATAAAGGAAATACCTTACAAATAGGATCAGAAACCATTAAAGAATACCACTGGGCAGCATTAGATGCTTCTAAGGAGGTGTCTATCCAAGCTACCGATAAAAAAGCACAAGTATTGATTCTACAAGGCAAACCCATAGGAGAACCCGTAGTCAAACATGGCCCTTTTGTGATGAATTCTAAAGAAGAAATTCGCAAAGCATTTGAAGACTATCAGCGTACTAAATTTGGCGGATGGCCGTGGGAAAGATACGACATGGTTCATGCACAAAACAAAGGGCGTTTTGCCAAACATGCCGATGGGCGATTAGAAGAGAGAGGCTAGCTTAATACAGCTCAATTGGCCTGGGGGAGGAGTTTTTAGACCTGTCAGGGCATTAAGCTCAGTAAATCTGAAGTACGATACCTCCTCAAAACGATCAAGTATGCCAGGCATATACGCTATATAAGGCGGAGTATTCCCTGCGGTTATACTCCGTATAAATTATCGGTTATTTGCAAGCATCAAAAACACGATTAATTCCCCCAAATCTTAAGTGTAGGATAAAATCTAGCACCTGTTTGAAGGTGTTTATATAATAAGTATTCTTCACCACTCTCATCTTCTTCAGAAAGCTGTTGTTCAACCTCTCCATTAAAAGGTTCATTTCCATTACAGTCATAAACATAGAAAGAGTAATCAACTATATTTTCTTGACCATAGCCAAAAATGTAAAACAGTTCTCCAATATCATTATAAGATTTCCAAACTCCAAGTATTGGGAGGGTTTGATTATTAATTTTTTCACTTATCCAATCTCCATCACAAATCTGATCTAAACAAGGTGTAGAATATTCTTCTGAACAAGTTGAATGAGAAATAATTTTTCCATGACCTGGCTGACAACTATTATTAGATAATAAAAATATAGCAGTAAAAATTGAAAATAGGAGTTGAATTTTTTTCATGTCTATAATTTTTATTTTGTGAATCTCTACAAAAATAAATCATGAGTCAAGTTTTTGTACTTTGGAGTTACCCCGTTTTTTTTAAGCTTTTTTCTTCTATCCTTATTTTTGTCCTTTTCCTTGAAGAAAAGAACGAAAATTC
>JAHDCS010000087.1 GCA_020629755.1 Flavobacteriales bacterium
AGGGGTTGGAAAAACAGCTTTTGACTCACCGTCAAAACTAGATTGGTTATAAAAACTAACATTTCCGCCAGTAACCGGAGTGTTTAGGGCTTCACACGCTTTTTTCATGCCTTTAATAGCTTGAACGAACTGCCAATAGACTTCTTGGTTATATGGGTTGCCAAAATTCAAACAATTGGTAATGGCAAGTGCTTTACCTCCACTACACACAATGTTTCTGGCAGCCTCACAGACGGCGATTTGAGTACCCACAAATGGATCATTATGGATGTATCTAGCATTACAATCAACTGAAAGGGCAAGTGCTTTTTGGTTTTCTTGCATATAAACAATGCCTGCGCTGGTTTGTGTATTTGCCGAAATAGTTCGCGTGCCAACCATAGAATCGTATTGCTGAGTCACCCATTTTTTAGAACCAATGTTTTGATGTGCAAGTAAATGTGCTGCAATAGATTTATAATCAGAGGGTTTTTTGATCTGAGAGATGTCAAAAGCATTGTTTTTTTGGATGTAGGCAGGTTCTTTATATGATCTTTCATAAACAGGTGCTCCTCCACCCAAAACCAAAGAATCTGCAGGTACACTAGCGACTTTCTCGCCGTTCATGTAATAATTTAAGATTCCGGTTTGAGTTACATGCCCAATTTGAACGCAGTTTAAATCCCATTTTGTAAAAATATCAATCACCTCTTGTTCATTTCCTTTTTTTACCACCACAAGCATTCTTTCTTGTGATTCAGAGAGCAATATTTCGTGCGCCTGCATATTCTCAGACCTTGTAGGAACCCGATCTAAGTAAATTTCCATACCTGCGCCTGTTTTAGCCGACATCTCAGAGGTACTACAGGTAATGCCTGCGGCACCCATGTCTTGCATGCCCACCAAATAATTGGTTTTAGAGAGTTCTAAAGACGCCTCTAAAAGCAGCTTTTCCATAAAAGGGTCTCCGACTTGAATAGAAGGCAAGTCGTTTTCAGATTCTTCATCTATGTCTTTAGAAGCAAATGCGGCGCCGTTAATGCCATCTTTTCCGGTTCTGGCCCCTACAATAAATACAGGGTTATTATCTCCTTTAGCGGTGGCAGAAATGATGTTGTCTTTTTTTAATATTCCAACAGACATGGCATTAACCAGCGGATTAGTATTGTAACATTCATCAAAGAATACCTCGCCACCTACTACTGGTACACCAAAAGCATTGCCGTAATCGCCTATGCCTTTCACCACACCTTTTAATAAATGGGCTGTTTTTGGATGATCAGGCGCACCAAACCTAAGCGAATTGAGCTGAGCAATCGGTCTAGCCCCCATGGTAAAAATATCTCTGTTTATACCGCCAACGCCGGTGGCAGCGCCTTGATAGGGCTCAAGTGCCGAAGGATGATTATGTGATTCAATTTTAAACGCGCAGCCCCATCCACCCCCAATATCTACAATACCCGCATTTTCTTCACCGGCTTTTACCAAAAGATGATCGCCGTCTTTCGGTAAGGTTTTCAACCATTTGATAGAATTTTTGTAAGAGCAATGCTCTGACCACATCACAGAATAAATGGCAAGCTCAGTAAGATTAGGAGGTCTGTTTAAATATTTTTGAATAAGATCAACTTCTTCATTAGGAAGGCCAAGTTGTTCAGCTGATGTGTATAAATCAGAAAGCTTTGTTTTGCCGGCCATATTCATCTGACAAAACTAAAATTTTATTAATGAGTTTAAGCTAAAGTATACTTTAATTTTTTGTAAAGCTTTTCTGGAGTTATTTGAATACAGGCTTGTAGCGCTTGAATGTAGCGTCCCAGTCCCATAAAAAATGAGGGATAATGTCGTTTATTTTCTTTAGAGCCACTGGATTAGCTACTTTTAGGTTTTTAAAATAGTCTTCTTGATATCCGTAAAGGTCATACATGTGAAATAAGGCTTTCGACATGGCGTACTGCGTATTTTTAGACGGATGGTTAAGTGTTTTGAATAAAGAAGAAATTTTATTTTTTTGCTGTTTGAGCTCGTGCTTAGAAAGGCCAATGGCTTGCGCAAATTTGGCATACACTAAATCTAAAAAACGCATTTGTTCAAGGGCGTTAAATTGATCTGGAATAAGTGCAATGTTTCCAGTAAAGACAATTAGGCTAAAGTTTAAGTACTCATTTTGGTCAACTCTCGGGTTAGAAATAAGTTCTAAATCGTTATTTAAAAGATCAGCGATATCGCTAAACCCTTCCTTGGAGAGACGCAACACGCCATTTACAAAGACATTTGCAAGAGTTTGATCTGAGATTTTCTTTTTTGTAAAAATTGATAACATATGTGTTTTGTTTGTGCAGGCGTATGAATTAACACTAACCCTATACACAAAAGTATAATTTTCATCAAGTTTACAAAATTTGAAGGTTGCTTTCTTACGATTAATTTTCACAATGGATTGTTCACACTTAAATACTGTATATTTGGGAAAATTTCAAATTATGCAAAAAGCAACCTCTTTTATGCTCTTAGTGGTTTTCTTTTTGGGGGGATGTGCATCTAAGCAAAACAAAGCATCAACCTCTAAGATTACATATCCTTTGGTAGATACCGTAGCTCAAGTAGATGATTATCATGGCACACCAATAAGTGATCCATTTCGTTGGCTTGAGAACGACACTTCAGCTGAAACAGGCGCATGGGTAAAGGCTCAGAATGCCATTACTTTTGATTACCTCAAACAGATTGATTTTAGAGATAAGATTAAAGAAAGACTTACCAAGCTTTGGAATTATCCAAAAAGTTATGCGCCCTTTAAAAGAGGCGAATACATTTATTATTTTAAAAACGACGGTCTACAAAACCAAGATGTATTGTATAGATCTAAAGACTTAGATAAGAATGATGAAGAGCTGTTTTTAGATCCTAATACTTTAAAAGATGATGGCACAGCGGCTTTAGGTAGTTTTTCTTTTTCTGAGGATGGGATGTATTTTGCCTATGCCATTAACGATGCGGGGTCTGATTGGCAAACCATTTATGTGATGGATACAAAGACTAAAAAGACTTTAAATGACAAGATTCAGTGGGCCAAATTCACGGGTATGTCATGGAAAAATGATGGATTTTATTACAGTCATTATGATGCCCCCAAAGGATCTGAACTATCAGCGTCTAATGAAAATATTAAAGTGTCTTATCATAAAGTAGGTACAGATCAACAAAGTGATGAGTTGGTGTTTGAACGCAAAGACTTTCCAAAACATTATTTATTTGCAGACATTTCTGAAGACAAGAATTTTTTAGTGATTAACGAGTCTAAAGGTACACATGGCGAGGTACTTCACTTAAAAGATTTACGTAAGCCAAATAGTGATTTTGTGCAGCTTAATACCTCCTTTGATCACGATCATTATATGGTGGGTAATATTGGCGATAAGGTTATGGTGTATACCAATCAAAATGCCAAGAATTATAAATTAGTAAGTCTGCCAACAGCAGCCACAAGCTTAGATAAGGCTGTAGATTTTGTAAAAGAAGATCAAGAGCGTGTCTTGAAATCTGTTGATCAAATAGGCAAATACTTTGTGCTTACCTACATGAAAGATGCCCACAATCAGGTAGAAGTTGTAGATCATCAGGGGATAAAAATTAAACAAATTGATTTGCCTGCGCCGGGGTCCGTATGGGGATTTGATGGCGATAATGAGTCAAAAGAGACGTATTTTTCTTTTAGCTCTTATTTGTATCCTTTAGATATCTATAAGTTAAGTTTAGATAATTTTGAAACAACCATTTATAAACGTTCAGAAATAGCCTTTGATGCCTCAAAATATGAAACCAAACAGGTGTTTTATAAGAGCAAAGACGGCACAAAAGTACCCATGTTTTTGACCTATAAGAAAGGCATTACATTAGATGGTTCTAATCCAACCTATTTATATGGCTATGGTGGATTTAACATTAGCATTACCCCTTCGTTTAGAGTAACCACATTGCCTTGTTTAGAGAATTGAGGCATTTATGCGGTAGCAAATATTAGAGGCGGAATACGGAGAAAAATGGCATGAAGAAGGAATGCTTTTAAACAAACAAAATGTA
>JAHDCS010000039.1 GCA_020629755.1 Flavobacteriales bacterium
TCCTTTTGTATTCAGTCAAATATACAAAATTAGGTGAAATTACGGACATTCAAAATTGTCTTAAACGCTTTATTTACTGCTGGGCTCAATGCCCCATGTGAAAGATTTCAAGCAAGGGTAGTATGGCTACTGATATTGGTTAATACTTTACTTGTAGTTCTGCATTCTAAAGTGTTTTATAAAAAGATTAAATCTTTAAGTTCAACATAAGAACTCAGGTTAATTTGTAAGGGGAATCGTGATTTTTCGTCTATTTTTGTCTAATTAAAATAAACTATGAGCCAAACATCAGAACACCACAAATGTGTCATTATCGGATCTGGGCCTGCGGGCTATACCGCTGCTATTTATGCTGCAAGAGCAGATATGAAGCCTGTTTTGTACCAAGGTATGGAGCCAGGAGGGCAGCTTATGTTAACCACAGATGTCGATAATTTTCCGGGTTATCCTAAAGGCATAAATGGTGCGCAAATGATGTCTGATTTAAAAGAACAAGCCGAAAGATTTGAGACAGATGTAAGAGACGGTTGGGTCACAAAAGTTGATTTCTCTAAAACACCTCATACATTAACAATCGGTGAAAACGAAAAAACATTGACTGCAGACACGGTCATTATTTCAACCGGAGCTTCTGCTAAATGGTTAGGTTTAGAATCTGAGATCAGACTCAGAGATGCAGGAGGTGGTGTTTCTGCATGTGCAGTGTGCGATGGGTTTTTTTATAAGGGGATGGATGTGGCTATTGTTGGGGCAGGCGATAGTGCCGCAGAAGAAGCTACTTATCTAGCCAAGCTATGTAATAAAGTATATATGTTGGTTCGAAAAGATCATTTTAGAGCGTCTAAAGCCATGCAGCATCGTGTAAACGCAACAGAAAACATCGAGGTGTTATTTAATACAGAAACAAAAGAGGTTTTAGGTAAAGAAGCTGTTGAAGGGGTGAGAGTCATAAATACCAAAACAAATGAAGAGAAAGACTTGCCTATTTCTGGTTTTTTTGTGGCTATTGGACACAAGCCTAATACAGATCTTTTTAAAGAGTATTTAGAGTTAGACCAAACAGGCTATATCATCAATAAGCCTGGCACTTCTAAAACAAATGTTGAAGGTGTTTTTGTGGCAGGCGATGCCGCTGATCACGTCTACAGACAAGCCATTACAGCTGCGGGTACTGGATGTATGGCAGCTTTAGATGCAGAGCGTTATTTAGCCTCTAAAGGCTTGCACTGATTTACAGTAATAGTCGTTCAACACTTTTTTTATTGTGGAGCCTGTGGCTTTTGAAAAGAAATTTTGATTGAGCTAAGTCTTGCTACTAAGGTATTTAAAGCGTCCAAAACTCTAGAGAATATATTTCTATACAGGGTAAATGCTAAGATCAATGACATTACCCATATCACAAGCATATTAACCCAATAGGTTTCAATGGATTGGCCAAATAACTTTTTAGTTGGGGCATAAAAATGGGTGCGCAAAGAGTCTCCGTCTTTATAGACAGGGTCAGCCTTTTGAATGATGGTATTGTCGTGCTCAATGATAAACTTTAAGTCTTTTTTATTGGTTACAAATTCGCTTAAGGCCGTGTTTTCATACTTGCTTTTTAGAATGTTAAGCCCTTCTTTTCCGCCATAGGTTTTGTATAGTTGTTCAATGATTTGATCTTTTTCGCGCCCCTTTTTATTGAACTGCTTTAAATATTTTTTGCCAATTGATTTTAATAATAAGCTGGTATTTTCAATATCATTATCAGAGAGCCTTTGATTGTTTAAATACTCAATATCTGAACTGCTAAACTTACTATTTTCAAAAGATTCTTTTAAAAGCTGATCGCGCAATATGGTTTTTGAGGTTTGGTAGGTCTTATCAAATTCTTTTTTTTGATTTTTAGTTCTGATAATGGCCAGTTTACTTTCTAGTTTAGGCACTAAGAAGTTTTTCTTATAATTTGCTTCGCTCATTTGTTTTTGGACATTAAAAAAATGACGATTGTATTTATTGTGTTTAAACTGATATACACTTAGGGCTTCATAAGCCCAACGCGAAGCCATTGCATCTCCAATCAATGGTACAATTTCTTGTGAGGTTACAGCCGGATTAAGTTTATCAAAGCGCACAATAATGCCACTAAAAAGAAGCTGAGGAATAATTAAAAATGGGATTAATATATATATGGTAACGGCTGAATTAAAAGTAGAAGAGATATTTAATCCAACCATATTGGCAAAACAAGCTGTACTAAACAAGGCAAACCAATAGATTAGATGCATGTCTTTAATGCCTAAAATGCTATTTCCAACAAGTACAAATAATAGCATTTGAATAGCGGATACACAAAACATTAAAAGGATTTTAGACATCAAATAGGTACCATTACTCAAGTTTAGAAAAGACTCTCTTTTGCGTATTTTCTGATCTCTATAAATTTCTTCGGCACTTACGGTCATACCAATAAAAAGTGCAACGACAATAGAAATGAAAATAAACACCGGAATATTGCCGTTTTCCATATACGAATAGCCTGTTATATTTTCAATATCGGCATCATAGAATCGAGTGAAATAGCCTAGAATAAAAGCCAGCAAAGGTGTCTCAAGAAGATTAATCATCAAATACTGCTTGTTTGATAATTTACTTAGCACATCTCGTTTTAAAAAGATTTTAAATTGCTGCCATCTACTTGGCACTTCAAAATTGTTATTTATTTTCTCTCTCTTTTTCTTTTTGGGGGGGATGAAGACGTCGTTTTGAATGTTTTCTAAATAATAAGAATTCCATTTTTTTGGAGAAAAACGCCGATTGTCAGTCACTCTACCATATTCATCAATGACTCTAGATTCAATGGTGTTAAAGATTTGTTCTGGATTTACATTACCGCATTTTCCGCATTCATTTTCTTGTGCATTTGCATGATTCACCAAACGTTTAAAGTAAACAATGGCATCAATAGGGTTGCCATAATAGATCGGATATCCGCCTACATCTAAAATAATCAGCTGATCAAACATTTTAAATATGTCAGACGATGGCTGGTGGATCACCACAAACACGAGCTTATTTTTTAAGGTCAGCTCTTTGAGTAAATCCATGATGTTTTCTGAATCTCTTGAAGAGAGACCGGAGGTGGGTTCATCAGCAAATAAAACCTGAGGTTCTCTTAAAAGTTCAAGACCAATATTCACACGCTTTCTTTGACCACCGCTTATGATTTTTTCTAGAGGATTACCTACTTTAAGATGCTTGATTTCTTCTAGCCCAAGATTGACCAGTAAGTCATTAACCAACAATTCAATTTCTTGGTCTGTTTTGTGTTTAAAACACAGCTTGGCATTAAAAAATAGATTTTGAAAAACAGACAATTCTTCCATTAGAAGGTCGTCTTGAGAGACGTATCCAATAACGCCTTCCATTTGATCTTTCTGTTTATGAATATCGACATCATTAATCGTGACTGCTCCCTTAGACGGAGCATAGTTTCCATTTAAAATATTTAATAGAGTAGACTTTCCAGCACCGCTACCGCCCATTATGGCAATAAGTTTACCTGACTCTTCTTTAAAAGAAAATTCATGCAATCCTTTTGCTTTGTTTTTAAATTCATACTCTAGTTTATCAGCCTTAAAAATAATTTTTTGTTCTCCTTCTTTTGATAAAAAGCGTTTTTGAACATCGCTATAATATATCGGCGACATTTTAGATCCTCTAATAGAAGATCCAGAGCTGAGAATATAACTTCTATTAGTGCTAATGAGCTGACTGTTAAGGCTAATCTCTTGGCTACCAAAGTAGCGAAAGAAATAGAGATTTACGCTATCTATTCGTAAGATCACAATAGGAGAGTCAAGCCCTTCTGTAATGATTTTTTTGTTTAAATGCGGAGAAAATTCTTGTCCTCCAATAATAAGAATACTCTGGTCAGCCGCTATATTTTGTGCTCTAGAGGTGATAAACTTATAGCATTTCGCATATTCCTGAGTAGAGATGTTAAAGGTGTCACTTATGGTAATGGTAATTTCTTTCTCAAGATCTGAGAGCTCATCTTTATCAAAGTACAGGTACTCAAATATTCTAAGCAGTACTATGATTTTTTGATTCTGCTTAAGTTCTTGGTTAATCTGAGTACAGATTTTTAAAATCTTAACAGAACTCAAAGAGGTCTTTTTCTTTCTGGAGTCTTTTATTTTTTTGAGATTATGATGCTTATTCAGATAGTCATCAAATAACTTTAGATAGGTCTGAACCAAATCATCACTTAATTGCTGGGTTAAGAATAACTCCACAATCTTACGGTTTCTATGAGAAGTAACTTCAGGATTAGAAACCACTGCAAAAAGTTGCATCAAGGCACGAAGTAGACGTTCGCTCATAAGCTAAGAGACTTAGTTTTTAGTATCTCCTTCTTACGCGAATATGCTTAAAAGGTTATGTTTTTTGTTTGTCAAAAAAAAACAAAAGCAATATAAAGAGAATGGTTTCACCCTTTACAGGGCGCTAAAGAGAGATTAATTAGATTTAAATCCAATTAACAAAACAGCGCAACCAGAGCCTAATTCATTGAGCTGAGCTTCTACAAATCCGTCAACAGTTGATTCCATCTTAAAATCCCAATAAGGGCTGTTTTGATGATCTTTATTGGTAAACAGTAAATTTCTGTCATTGTCATATAGACTGAAAATTAAATTTCCGTCTGTTTCTCCACTACATGCTGAAATACGGTAAGTAGACCCCCCATAAAAGGTACTTCTAAACTCGGCAATGTCATCTGCTTTTAATAAAGCACGGTACTGCTGTCCATCAGAGATATAGTCTGCCGTAAAATTCTTTTTATTACAAATACTGGCAATGGTGTCGCATTGTGCATGAAGTGAAAAAGAAAACATCACAAATAAGATCAATTGAAATAAAGGTTTCATGTGTTTGGCTTTAATTAAAGGATTATTCAACAATAGACGAACGGATTTGAGCAATTTTTGAAGAGATTTGTTCTATGACCTCGTCGCTAATATCTACAGTTGTTTTATTTTTTATGACCGTAAGTTTTTCCTCTTCATTTACCTGAGGGTCTGCGTATTCATACGAAGCCGTAACTTGGTTGTATTCTTGTTCAAGGTCTTGAAGCGCTTCTACTAATTCTTTGTATTGATCAGAATCGTTATTGGAGAAGGTCACCATCATCTCAATTAAATTTGAGATTGAAAATTTTTGCTCACCAATACGTTGTTTAAGTTCTGCAGTTTTGTGATCCTTATAAATCTTTGTTGTAAAGTACAAGGCTTCAACCCATCCGCCAGCTAATACCAGGGCGCCTAAATCATTATTTTCATTTTCTTCTAGATAGGCATCTACCATTTTGTAAGCATCTGATACTAATAAGAGCAATGAGTCTGTATTGCCAAGATTATCTTGGAATTTTTCAACAAATTCAGGCGTAAAAGCACTTGATATACCAAGCTCGTCAGATAGTTTTTTTACAGAATTTAAGTAATGCACAGCATCTTGTGTTTGATTGTAAAGGTTCACATACCCTAAATCTGCTCCGTATACACCTAAATTAAGTCCTTGTTGGATTTTTGAATCGTATTTTGAGACGTCTTTGTAATCACTTAAGATACTGTTGGTGTATTCAGCCCCTGATTTTTTTATAAGTATAGCGGTTTGAGCCGGAGAAGGTATACTAAATAACCGACCGCCTACCTTTGTCACTTTTGCTTCTTCTGAAGAACCGTCTGATTGTGCATCATCATTAGATGCTGGCGTATTGCTCTGATCGCATGAAACTATACTCATACAGAAAAAGAGAAGAGCAAAAATGTGAAGATGTTTCATTATAGTGTTTTTTAAAAGTACTCAATACAAAGATATAATTAAACCTATACTATCAAAGAGTTGATGTGTTTTTTTGGAGTTTGAGTAAACTATATACAAATAAGAGTAGAAGGCTTACACATATAAGGGCATATTTAACATTCAGTGTCAACAGCGATTTGAATAAAAAAATGGTGCATATGCCAATGGCAATAGCAGCAAGACAACTAAGTAATTGTAGAATTAATCTGCCTGTAGTTGAATCGCCTGTATGTATGCGTTCAAAAAAACTTTCGAGTATTTGACTGTCTGTTTTAGGGCTAAGAAATGTCACTATTATCCAACCAATTGTGGTGCAACATGTGGTAAGGTAAAAGCTATTGGTATGGGCTTGGTCGCTATCGCTTGTTTTAAGAAAGTAGAGTAAACTTACTGGATAGACGAAAAACGGGATACAGGTAGCGGATATTTCGCTCCATACATTAATGCGTTTGACGTACCATCTAAGCATGAGTACTAAGCCTAGCCCAGCGCCTGCGCCTATGAGTATTTTCCAGGCCTGTTCGATAGACGAGAGTTGAGTGCACAGACCAAGACTGACGAGCGCTAATATGAGCTGACCGAGTTGTCCGTATCGGATTAATCTATTTTGACCAACAGCAGGGTTTAAGGGCTTTATCAGATCGTTAGTAAGTAAGCTCATGCCCCAATTGAGTTGTGTAGAAATAGTGCTCATATACGCAGACAAAAAGGCCACGATGAGCAAGCCTTTTGCGCCAGTAGGTAAAAAATGCTTCATCGCTAAAATAAAACCTTGTTCTGGTTTTGCTAAGTCTGTGTATATGATTGTTGTGCAAAGTGCAATCACAATCCAAGGCCACGGACGAATACAGTAGTGTACGATTTGAAAGAACAGCAAAGATTTTTGAGCATTCTTTTCGTTTTTACTACTTAGCATTCTTTGTGCAATATATCCGCCCCCACCTGGTTCTGCTCCAGGGTACCAACTGGCCCACCACTGCAAACCCACAAAAGCAAAAAAAGTACCAAAGCTTAGTGTTAGGCTTTCTATATCTATATCAGGGGTCTGTGCATATTCTCCAAAGGGCCAGTATACTTCAGGAAATACGTTTAGTTTATCTGGATGTATTTTTTCGATTAATCCCTGTAATCCCCCAATTTGTGTATGATTAACCAAAATGACAGCCATCAGTACACATCCCCCCATAGCAATAAGAAATTGAAAGGCATCAGTGAACATTACCCCTTTTAAACCAGATAGATTGGTATACAACACTGTAAGGAGCAACAAACCTAAGAGAATTTGGTAGGCGTGCAGATCTGAATACCCAAAAAAAGTAGTGATAATGTCAAACATGGCGAGATTAACCCATGCCATAATTAAGGCGTTTATCAATCCCCCCAAATAAAGAGATTTCATATACTTTAAAAGCCGAGTAGGCAGATGATCTCCATAGCGAAGCGATAGCAACTCAAGCTCTGTGCGCACACCAGCACGCTTCCATAATTTGGCAAAGAAAAACACAGTGACCATACCGCCAATCATCATATTCCACCACAACCAATTGCCCGAAATGCCATTTTTAGCGACTATCCCTGTGACCAATAAAGGGGTGTCAGCGGCAAAAGTAGTAGCCACCATAGAAAGTCCAACGATAAGCCAATGGGTGTTTTGTCCGCCTAAAAAAAAGCCCTCAAAATTCTGACTTGTTTTTTGACGTGCAAATAGGCCAATACCTACAGCCAAAAGAATGTAGAGCAAAATAATGACAAGATCTAAGGGTGCTAAAACATCCATCTAAATTGTTTTAGCAAGTATAGTGCTTTATCTTTAGATAATAAATGCTTTTCAAGAATAATGAAAAAAATTGGAGTTTTAACCTCAGGCGGTGATGCGCCCGGTATGAATGCGGCACTAAGAGCCATCACAAAAACGGCTTTTGCGCAACACATTGAATGCATAGGCTTTTTAAATGGCTATGACGGATTGGTAGAGAATAATCATGTGGTTTTGAAAAATAAAAGTATTGCCAATATTATTCATAGAGGGGGTACGATACTTAAAACAGCCAGATCTAAGGCCTTTTTATCAAAAGAAGGCCGCGAAAAAGCGTTTCAAACCATTCAATCAATCGGTATAGACGCCATGATTGTGATTGGTGGAGATGGCACGTTTACTGGGGCAGAAATCTTCGGAAACGAGTTTGATATCCCGATGGTTGGTTTGCCAGGGACTATTGATAATGATTTGTTTGGCACCGACTATACTATTGGTTACGATACGGCTTTAAATACCGTGATTCAATGTGTCGATAAAATTCGTGATACTGCTCTTTCACACCACCGGTTATTTGTTGTTGAAGTGATGGGGAAGGATGCAGGTTTTATTGCCCTTCGCTCAGGCATTGCAAGTGGCGCTGAGGCTGTCTTGGTGCCTGAATTTGAAAACCAAAGCGATCAGCTTGTACAAAGGCTTAAACAAGAACGACGAAAAGACAAACAATCGGGTATAGTGATTGTAGCCGAAGGCGATGACAGTGGCGGAGGGAGTGCCTTAACGGCTCTTTTAAAAGAACATTTGCCACTCTACGATATTCGTTTGACTGTTCTTGGGCATATTCAAAGAGGCGGATCGCCTAGTGCATTAGATCGTGTGCTTGCTAGCAAACTAGGTGTTAGAGCTGTGAATGCTTTGCTTGAAAACAGAAAGGGCGTAGCTCTTGGCGTGAAAGGAATGGACGTCTCTGAGACCCCTTTTTCAAAAGCCATAAAACACAATAAAACACTGAAAGCTAATTTGGTTGAGCTTATTGCTGTTTTAGGACAATAAAGTTTGATTACACAGGCAAGTCTACTTTTTTGAGAAGGAGAGCGTGACTTTTCCGGTTTTTTCTTTTTTAATGCCCGAACACTTTTCTGTATATTCTGCTACCCATGCATAATCGCCTTCACCATACACAGTGCCTTTTTGGTTTTTGCCATACCATTTAAATAAAGGGTTCTCAGATTCAAAAAGCACTTTTTGTGATTTGGGTTTAAAGATTTGAATTTTAAAATCTTCAATATCGTTTAAAGAGGCGCTAAAAAAATTATTAAATGGGCTTTTAGGGTTGAATTTTTGAACGGCTAAAAATCGGGTGGGTTTAACTGAAAAATCCACATAAATTTTTTTGGTTTTTTTGCAGTTATTCCCTGTGAGTGTCACCGCATAATAATCGCTATTAGAAACAGTAATAGAAGGCGTAGTTTCACCAGAAGACCATCGATAGTTGACATTTTTACCGCCAGGCGATAGGTCTATACTGTTTTCACATTTAACAGTTTTATCCGACAAGTTGATTCTGCAATCAGATGGTGTATCTAATAGATAAGATTCGTCTCCTAATGTGGTGTGTAGGGCTTCATTAGTTTCTTTTTTAATAGGGTTGTTTAAAACAGCAGGTCTAAAGGTATTAATAGGCTTACTTGGTAAGCCATAGACCCCAAATTTAGTTCTTAAGTTTATTTTTGAGAGTTTAAAATTGCAGCTTTTGCCAGAGGCATTAGGCGATTCTATAACATCCATAAAGGTTGTTGTTTTAGTGAGATAAATTTTTTGATCAGGCCCCAATTGCAATGCGCCATAAGAGATCTCTTCATTATCATTTACAAATAGAGTTGTCTTTAGCCCACTTTGATGTAGGTCGTATTGCACCAAGGTCTGTGGTCCTTCCAAATAAGAAACATAGAGTTTAGAGTTGTCTGGAGAAAATTCAATGCCATAAGCGTTTCCTTTTGAAGACAAGGCTTGTTCTAATTCTATTTTACCAGTGGTGTTATTAAACGTGAAAAGCTCAATGGGGGCATCTTCTCTATAACTTATAGCCAAGGCCAATCGCTTTGCGTTAGGAGAAACTTTCATTTGGCCTATAGATTCACTTTTATTGAATTTTTTGAGATTTTTATGCCATGCGCCAGCTTCAGAAATAACCTTTTGTTTGATTTTTCCTTTGCTATCTAATAAATAAGCGATAAACCCGTTTGAATTCCAGATGTGGGTGATGATCCATACAGATTTTTGATCAGCATGGGGCGCAGCAATTAATTTTTCACAAACAGATCGTGAAAGCGTTTGGTTTTTTTTGATGATTTTAATGGTTTGGGTGGATGATATATCAGGGGTTACTAATCCTTTGTTTGAAATACGTTGGTTGGTGTTTTGATCCATGACTTCAATCAAATGATAGTTGAAGCCATTGTAGTCTGCTTTTTCAGAGACCGTAAATAAGAAATATTGGTTTGCTTTGGAGGGATGGGCCACAATTTGAACGGATTGCGTGGAAGACAGATGGCCGAATAAAGGTTGATTGGGGTTTATTTTTTTATGATTTTTATTCCAGATAAAGACACCATTAGTATAGAATATTAAATTGCCATTTTGATCGGAGATGGCACTGCATCCTTCATCTGTGTAAAGCTCACTTTCAGCACAGGCTTCTACGTTAGCCGCATTAAAAGTTAAACAGGCGCCATTGCCAAAATGCCAATTTGAAAAATTTGCTTGTGCATGGCATAAGGCAAATGAATGTAATGCAAATACCCAAGTGAAAAATTTCATAAGAAAGTTTACTTATAAACTTTTATGACTGCTCGTCTATTTAATTGTCGACCATTAGGGTTATCAGAGCCATCTGGTCTTGTATTTGAAGCAGCTGGCTTTTCTTCACCAAAGAACTCAGTCGTGTATCGATCCTCTAAAATATCAAAAGCTGCGATAAAGTCAGTGACTGATTTAACTCTTTTTTTGGATAAGTTGAGGTTAAAAGAATTATGTCCGATGGCATCGGCATGCCCCTCAATTTTTAGTTTCAACGACTTATCCAAGGTGCAGTTGTCTGCAATTTGCTTTAAAGATTTAAAATAGGTTGATTTAATATCATGTTTTGTAAAATCAAAATAAATAATCAGTTCGTTAATAGGTTTAAATTCAGCTGTTGCCTCTGTTGTTTTTTTACTGTCTAAGCAGGCCTGACAATTGGGGTTAGGATCACACGGATCATTCGGGTCGCTTTTGGTGGCGTTGCCCGTGGTTTCGTTATAATCAGTAAGGCCATCTTTATCAGAGTCTGTTTTATCGTTAGCTGCTAAAGAGGCTTTGTAATCTAAACAAGCCTGGCAATTAGGGTTAGGATCACACGGATCATTCGGATCGCTTTTGGTGGCGTTGCCAGTGGTTTCGTTATAATCAGTAAGGCCATCTTTATCAGAGTCTGTTTTATCGTTAGCTGCTAAAGAGGCTTTGTAATCTAAACAAGCCTGGCAATTAGGGTTAGGATCACACGGATCATTCGGATCGCTTTTGGTGGCGTTGCCAGTGGTTTCGTTATAATCAGTAAGGCCATCTTTATCAGAGTCGGTTTTGTCATTGGCTGCTAAAGAGGCTTTGTAATCTAAACAAGCCTGGCAATTGGGGTTAGGATCGCACGGATCATTCGGATCACTTTTGGTGGCGTTACCAGTAGTTTCGTTATAATCAGTAAGGCCATCACCGTCAGTATCTGTGCTATTTACAAGCGTATTGTCAATTGATTCTTCAGATGATTTTTTGCTACCCCCTTGATCTAGACAAGCCTGACAGCTAGGGTTGGGATCACAAGGGTCATTTGGGTCACTTTTGATGGCGTTGCCAATAGTTTCATTGTAATTAGAGATGCCGTCTTTATCATCATCAGCATTATTGTTGTTTGCAGCTAAGCTTGAGAGATAATCCTTACAGGCTTGGCAGTTTGGATCAGGGTCACAGGGATCGTTAGGGTCGCTTTTTACTTTGTTTGAAATGATTTCAGCGTAGTCAATTAACCCATCATTGTCTGAATCTACATTAAGTAGATCAGTTTCTATAGATTCATCGTCAGACGATTTTTTTGTTAATGCAATTTCATTGTCATCTAACACTCTGTTTTTGCAGGCTTCGCAATTAGGATTAGGATCACAAGGATCTAAAGGGTTGCTTTTAAGTTCGGTAAGTTCTTTGCCATTAGAAAATCCATCGCCATCTGTATCTTTATTTTGCTGCGCTATAACAGACTCTTCATCCCCCACTTTTCGGGCATATATTTCATTAGGCAACACATTTATGGTATCACCATTTCTAGTAATTTGCTTGGTGGTATTTAAAGTAGAATAAAAAAGCTCTTCAGTGTGTTCTTCTTTTTCAACTACTTGATCCATTGATTGTGTAATGCCATCAGTTAGTACATCAATGTGGTCTATCTTTTTCTGAACATAATCTTTGTTTTCTTTGTTGGCGTTTACATCATGAATAAGCTCATCAACATATGTGGCGTTGGGGTGTAAAAGCTCAGGATCAAATTGATGATCACTTTCTCTTAAGTTATCAAAAGAATTGTAAACGGTAATTTCTTCATACGTAATAGAATCATTTGAGATCTTTTTTAAGACAACCTCTTGATAAAGCTCGTGAAACTTATCTTGACTTGGAATATTTAAATCAATTTGATATTTTTCAAACCCGTCTCCGGTAACAACCATAGAGTAATTATCACCTGGTGGTACAATGATTAGGTACTTTCCACTGCTTGAGTTCGGTTTGTAGACTGAACTTAAAGATTCATCTGTTTTCTTATCGATAATTTCTATAGCCACGCTTTCAATAGATCCGCCATCAGCAGATTTCACAAGTCCTTTAATCAAGATAAGAGGATCTACATTTTCATCAAGTACTACCTTATAGATGTCTTCTTTGCCTTGACTGTCAATTCTTGATGAGCTAAAATAAGCCTTTCTACCATCGGCAGTAAGTGAAAAATGTACATCGTTATGCACGGTATTAATAGGATAGCCTAAATTTTCTGGAATGCTCCATGAGCCATTTTCTTGAAGCACCGTTCTGAAAATATCATATCCCCCCATATTTTCACCACCTCTTGAGCTAAAAAAGAGCGTTTTGCCATCTGGGTGAATAAAAGGAGACTCTTCGTTTAAGTCAGAATTGATGATATTTCCTAAATTCTTTGGTTCTCCCCATTGGCCATCGTCTTTTTTCTTTGCCATGTAAATATCTAAACCACCCAATCCTCCTTTTCTATCACTGGTAAAAAATATGGTTTTGTGATCAAGGGTCATACAAGCACTTGTTTCCCAGAATTTTTTATGATTTATAGTCTTACCATCATCGATCATTTGAGGTGTAGACCATTCTGTTCCGGATTGCTTACTTACAAAAAAAGCCCCTGAGTGCTCATCTCCTTTGTAAAGAATAAGTTCGCGTCCGTCAGGAGAAATACCAACAGACGCTTCATGGTCATTTGTGTTTATATTTTTACTGATCGGTTGTACTTCAGATAGGTAGCCAAGGTTATCTCTGCTAGTCGTATAAATATCCTCAAAATATTCATCATTTTCGTCTTTGTTTTGCCCCGTTGAAGTCGATCGTTTAGACGTAAATATTAAAACGCTTTCATCAGATGAAATCAGAGGTTTGTAATCTTTGTAGGTGCTATTTACAGTGCCTTTTACATCAAATACGTTATAATTCTTAGCATTTGCATATTGTTCTTTAGCATAATTAACTTGTGTGATTTTTTGATTGACATCTTTAAGTTGCAGAGCATCAAAGTCACCCCCTTCTTTTGACTTTTCAAGGTAGAATAATGCACTATCAAAATTCTCATTCAAGTGAAAAGACTCCCCTAAAAAATAATAATAGGCACTTTTAAATTCAGATTGAGAAAACTGAGACTCAGAACGAAGTATGCTTAGCGCAGCCTGTTCATCTTGGTCCATGTTGACTAAACAAGTTGCTTTTCTGAATTTAAAATAAGACGAATCTTCTGAGTCAACCTGAGCTAAGTCAGAGTATAATTTATAGGCCTTAACGAAATTGCCTTCATAATAGGCTTCTTCTGCAGCTTCTATTTTTTTGCCAATATTTTTATATTCTTCTTGACCGTAAGAAACAATTGTAAGAAAACTGAAATAGAAAAGAGTAAGTAAAATGCGCATGTTCTTTATTTCTAGTTACAGCCAAATGTAAAAAAAATACAATGGTTATATTTCGTTTCTGATTTAAATTTCAAAAACGAATTGTTAGTAACCTTATGTTTTAAACAAATAGCATTTAGTTTTGTATTAGAAAATAGAAATCAATGAAAAAAAAGATTCAGAAAGTTCTAGTAGCTAATCGTGGAGAAATCGCCATTCGGATTTTTCGTTCATGTGTTGAATTGGGTGTCAAAACGGTTGGTGTTTATACGTTTGAAGACCGGTATTCTCTTCATAGGTACAAAGCAGATGAATCTTATCAAATAGGAGACCAATCACAGCCCTTAAAACCGTATTTAGATATTCAGGGTATTATTGCTTTAGCTAAAGAGAAACAGGTAGATGCCATTCATCCGGGCTATGGCTTTTTATCAGAAAATGCTGAGTTTGCAAAAGAGTGTGCACACAATGGGATTGTATTTATTGGGCCTGATTATAAAGCCATGGATGCTTTAGGTAATAAAATTAAAGCAAAAATTCTGGCAGATAAGCATGGTGTGCCTACTATACCAAGTAGTCAAAAAGAGCTAAAGGATCTTAAAACGGCACAAGTGCAAGCACAAAAAATTGGATATCCACTCATGTTAAAAGCAGCTTCTGGAGGGGGAGGTAGAGGGATGCGTATTTTAAGATCAGAAAAAGATTTAGAGAAAAGCTTTTTAGAAGCTAGGCGGGAAGCGAAAAACGCCTTTGGAGACGACACTCTTTTTTTAGAAAAGTTTATTGAAACACCTAAGCACATTGAGGTACAGATTGTAGCCGATCATCATGGCCATATGATTCACCTTTTTGAACGCGATTGCTCGTTGCAAAGACGGCATCAAAAGGTGATTGAAATGGCTCCTGCTTTTTCTTTAAACTCAGAGGTGAGGTCAAAATTGCATGCCTATGCAATGGTTTTGTGCAAAGCGGTTAATTACAATAACATTGGCACGGTAGAATTTTTAGTAGACCAACACGACAATATCTTTTTTATTGAGGTAAATCCGAGGATTCAGGTAGAACATACGGTTACAGAAATGATAACGGGTATTGATTTGGTAAAGTCTCAAATTATGATTGCCAGTGGTGAAAAATTGACTGATAATGCGTCTACAAAAAGCCAAGAAAATATTAAAATCAATGGTTTTGCCATACAATGTCGTGTCACTACTGAAGATCCGGCAGAAGGGTTTAAACCAGATTATGGCACCATTACCACCTATAGAAGTGCAACAGGATACGGCATTCGATTAGACGAAGGAAGCGTATATCAAGGGGCAATGATTAGTCCATTTTTTGATTCTATGCTGGTGAAGATAACCTCTCATTCTTCTTCATTTGACGGCGCCATCCGAAAAATAAATAGAGCACTTAAAGAAACACGTATCAGAGGGGTAAAAACCAACATTGGTTTTCTTTTGAATATTCTTAAAGAGGAGGCTTTTAAAAAAGGCCGTATTCATGTCGACTTTATTAAACAAAATCCAGCTCTTTTTCAGATCAAACGCAATCAAGATAGAGCCTCTAAAATTGTACAATACTTAGGTGACATTATAGTGAATGGCAATAGTGATGTGAAACAGATTCCTGAAGACTTAAATTTCGAAACGCCACTTGTTCCGTCTTATGATGTGTACAGCGGTTTTCCGAAAGGATCTAAAAACAGGTTAGACGAATTAGGGCCAGACGCTTTTATAAAGTGGATAAAGCAAACCAAACATATTCTTTACACCGATACCACTCTTAGAGACGCCCATCAATCTCTTTTAGCCACACGAATGCGTACTTATGATATGCTAAAGGTTGTAGAGTCTTACGCAAAGCATCATCCCGAAATTTTTAGTTTAGAAGTTTGGGGTGGCGCAACTTTTGATGTGTGTTTGCGGTTTTTGCATGAAAATCCATGGTCGAGGCTTACGGAAATAAGAAAGCGTGTGCCTAATATACTCTTACAGATGCTTCTTAGAGGATCGAATGCGGTAGGCTACAGTTCATACCCAGACAATTTGATTGAAAAGTTCATTGAGGTGTCTTTTGAAAAGGGCATTGATGTATTTCGGATTTTTGATTCGCAGAATTGGATGAGAAATATGGAAACCAGTATTCAGACAGTTCGAAATAAAACCAAAGGCATTGCCCAGGTCTGCATTTGTTACACGGGCGATGTTTTAGATCTTAAGAAGACTAAGTATAATTTAGAGTACTACATCACAAAAGCTAAAGAGGTTGAAAATGCAGGGGCTCATATGATTGCCATAAAAGATATGGCTGGTCTTTTAAAACCTTATGCGGCTCAAATTTTAATAGAAGCACTTAAAGATGCAGTGAATATTCCTATACAACTGCATACGCACGACACGTCTTCTTTACAAACAGCGACCTATCTAAAAGCAATAGAGGCAAATGTTGATGTAGTTGATGTAGCTTTGGGTGGATTGTCTGGTCTTACTTCTCAGCCAAATTTTAATGCGGTTGTTGAGATGATGAAGTTTCATCCAAGAGCTCAAAAAATCAATACACAGAGCTTACAGAAATTCTCAAACTATTTTGAAAAAACAAGAGCCTATTATAGCCCTTTTGAATCAGGTTTGAAAGCCTCTACAGCAGAAGTGTTTACACATGAAATTCCTGGCGGACAATATTCAAATTTAAAGCCCCAGGCCAAAGCATTAGGGTTAGAAGACCGCTTTGAAGAAATTAAAGAAAAATACGCCCAGGTGAATCATCTTTTTGGGGATGTCATAAAAGTGACGCCTAGTTCAAAGGTGGTAGGCGATATGGCGCAATTTTTAGTAACCAATAATATTGACACAAACGCCGTTTTAGAGAAAGGGGATGTTTTGTCATTTCCTGAATCTGTTCAGGCTTTTTTTAGGGGGGATTTAGGGCAGCCTGAAGGTGGATTTCCTAAGGCTTTGCAACGCATTATTCTGAAAGATCAAAAGCCCTACACTGAAAAGCCAAATGATCATTTGCCTGCCATTGACTTTGACGCTGAATTCGACCGTTTTAAAACACAATTCCAAAAAGGGTTTTCAAGAACACTTGAACTCTCTGATTTTCTCTCTTACAAGCTTTACCCTAAAGTTTGGCAGCAGGCCTTTGAAAAGCATTCGCTCTTTGGAGACATTTCCAAAATACCCACTCAAAACTTTTTTTATGGGATGCAGCCTATGGAAGAAACCATCATTGAGATTGCTGAGGGAAAGACCATCATTGTTAAACTACTTTCTATAGGACCTGTAGATGCCAATGGGATGCGTATGGTATTTTTTAAAGTGAATGGGCAAACCAGAAATGTGCTGGTGAAAGACCAAAACTCAAGGGTTGAAAAAATAGAAAATGTTAAGGCAGATAAACACAATGCAGGTCATATTGCCGCTCCTTTACAAGGGCTTTTAAGTCAAACATTTGTAAAAAAAGGAGATCAAATTAAAAAGAATCAACCTTTGGCTGTTATTGAAGCCATGAAAATGGAAACGACCATCACCGCGCCTTTTGATGGATTAGTCTCAAAACTGCATTTGAAAAAAGGGGCGATGATCCAAGCCGAAGATTTAATCTTAGAAATAGACCAAAATGTGTCCTAAAAAGAAAAAGAAATCCCCCCAAATAAACCCAATAGACAAAGATAAAATTACAGAGAACCCGCATTCTATTGCCTATCCGCATCAATTAGGTAGCGTATCTTTTGAGCCTACAAAAATGGGCGTGGTAAAGCGCAATGCCTATTCTGCTATGGCTGCACAAACCCAAATGCAACTTAACCAGATTTATAAACAAATGGAGCTTTTAGCCAGTCAAGCTAAGCAAATTAAACAGCGCATGGAAATTTCAGATTTCATTTATCAATCTAGTTACAGTTTTACACCACTAATCGGACACTTATATCATTTGTATCAGAAAGACAATAGCGAGTATACATTGTCATTAATAGGCCCAGAAGAATGGAAGAAGAAAAAACCATTGGGTGCTTTTAAAGCCTCGGTGCGCTTGCTTTCTGATCAAACTTGGCAGGTTGAAAAAGGCCATTTAGACTAAACATTTTTTCATTTTATTGGTTTACAAGTGGTATGGCAGATGTTCGATGTTTTCAAACCACTCAAAAGATTAAAGGAAATTTAGATCAGGTGTGGTCTTTTTTTTCTACACCTTTAAATCTCAATAATATAACGCCGCCCGACATGCATTTTGATATTTTGCCTAATCAGCACTTAGACCACATGTATCCAGGACAAATTATCCGTTATAATATAGAACCTTTTAAAGGCATTAAATTTCGTTGGGTAACAGAAATTACGCATGTAAAAGACAAGGCTTTTTTTGTAGATGAGCAACGTTTTGGCCCTTATGCCTTTTGGCATCATCAGCATATTTTTAACCAGATAAGCCCAGATTGCGTCACTATGCAAGATATTGTGCATTATGCATTGCCCTTTGGCAAGCTTGGGCAAATATTTGCAGGAGGGATGGTTCGTAAAAAAATAGAATCCATATTTAAGTATAGAAAAGAGCTCATAGGCAATTATTTTAAAGGCTAAAGAGGCGCTGCCTTATTTTTTGGATGGATTTGCATTAAATTTGTAGTGTGAGAGCCTTAATAATATTTGTAGTATTTTTTTTGAATATTAAAGGGGATGTGCTTTCTCAGTGTAACTCATTGGTTATAAATGGGGATTTTGAGCAAGGAAATATAGGCTTTACAGCCCCTAATCACCTATACAACCCGATGCCTAACAATGCCTGTGTTGGCAATGACGGAGATTACACTATTGCACCGATAGCCGAGTGCTTTTTCATCAGTTGGCTCAATGACTTTTCATGGCAGATCGATCAAGATCATACAGGAGGGGGTAATTTTATGATGATAAACATCAATAATACACTGGGGGGGACTCCAAATTTTTATTGTACACAAGTTGCCACTCAAGTAGGGCAGTCTTATTTTTTTGAGTACTGGGGGCGCATACCTAATATTTTACAAGGCGATACCAATGCTACTGTTGATATTAAACTCAATGGTATTGCGCAAAATGTGCCCAATACTTTTTTACAAAACAATCAATGGCAAAGACATAGTTTTACCTTTGTCGCCACTAGCACACAAACTGAAATTTGTTTGTATCAATATTTTCCGCATCCTGGTCCTGGTATAGCAGGGCTTGATTTTGCTATTGATGATGTATTTTTAAAGCCTATAATTGATCAGGTAAATGTGACGGCATCTGCAACAGATCCTCTTTGTTTAGGTGATTCTATAACTTTTTCTTTTGATTATCAAATGGCTTCTGGAGCACCTTCTGCGTATCTGGGTAGCGTATGCATTTCTATAAATGACGGCATCTCTACAACCGAATATAATGTAACCCCTTTTGATACCTTGGTTTTTTATCCTTCAGATACTACGACATATACTTTAAACTTTATTGATAATGGAGTGTCTTCACTCATTGGACAAGTCACTGCTAATGTGGTTGATTTAAAGGCAAATGCATTCTTTATTTCTTCAGATATTTGTGTGGGCTCTGAAAATGAAATATCGGTCTTACAGCAACCAGGATTAGGTCTTTTTAGTTTGCTCTCGAGTTCATCTGGCTCAGGAGTTGTTGACCCGGTTTCTGGCATTATACAAGGTGCTGAAGCTGCAGATGAGTATCATTTGCAATATTTAATTCCTGATGATATAACCTGTGATAGTGATACTATGGTTGATACCGTTAGGGTATTTGGTAAAGATGCCGCTTTTTTATTTCCAGATTTTTGTGAAGGAGATACCACAAGCCCTACTGCGACGAATACTGGAGGAATTTTTTCTTTTGCAAGCGTGCCATCTGATGGGGCTCAAATCGATGCACAAACAGGGTCTGTATTTTTCTCTACGCAGTCAAGCGTTTATTCTGTGGTTTATACCATACAAGACCAAGGATGTATAAATAGAGATACCCTCAGTGTTCAAGTCATTGAAAAGCCTACGTTAAATGTAACTGGAGAAGGAGATATTTGCGATACAATCACAGATGTGTACACCCTTGAATTTTCAGGAAATTCGCCTTTTACGGCATCGTATCTTGTTGAGGATGATACAGTTCTATTGTCGGGTTTTATGGGTATGGAATTCAGTGATACGGTCTATTCATCTACGATGATTCAAGCATTGACAATAGAAGATAAAAATTGTGTTGGTATTGCAACTGGCGAGGCCTTATTTGAGTCTAGGTTGCTTGAGTTTTCAGTGGATACCCCTGGAACCTGTGAGGGCTACCCTAGGCGCTTTGATATTCTATCGCCCAATATAGATGTGAGCTCTACCTGTACTTGGTATTTTGGTGATGGAGATTCTGCTCAAGGGTGCTTCTCACAAGAACATGAATATTTGAATCCGGGCTGCTATGATGTGCGTTTGAGTATTGGGGGGGATGTAGGATGTGTTTCTGAAAAAACAATTCCATCTATTACGTGCATCTATAAAAGTCCGACTGCGTTTTTTAATCATAGCCCTCTGGTACCTACTTTAAATGAGCACGTATTGACGCTTTTTGATGATTCTGAAGACCATAACGCGGTTAAGTGGTTTGTGGATGATAATCTATTTGATTCTACCTCGTCTTTTATTCTGGATTTAGGGCAAGATCTCTCAGATACAATAGAGATATGTTTAGCGGCACAAAGTGCTACTTTTTGTGCAGATACTTTTTGTAGGGATTTCTTTTTAACAGAAGATCCGGTTATTTATGTGCCTAATGCATTTACACCAAATAAAAATGGCATTAACGATGGGTTTTATCCGGTTGTTCATCAGCTTTTGTACTATCAGTTTCAAATTTACAACAGATGGGGAGAGCAAGTTTTTAATTCTGTTAATCCTACAGAAAAGTGGGACGGCACTTATCAAAGTAAAGCTGCAAAACAAGATATGTATCTGTGGGAGTTAAATTATACGGATGTATTTTTACAATCTGGCACCAAAAGAGGAACCGTATTTTTAATTCGTTAAGTTGAACAGGTCTAAATAGATTAAATAGCAAATAATAAAAGACCTAAAAAGGCGTTATCTATGAAAAGAGTAGCGGTATTTCCTGGGAGTTTTGATCCTGTCACACAAGGGCATTATAGGTTAGTGGTTGATGCACTTGAGTTATTTGATCACATTATAGTGGCACTAGGCGTTAATACATCAAAAACATGTATGTTTTCATCTACCCAAAGGTTAGGGTTTTTAGAAAAAACATTTCAGCACCTCGATAAGGTCACGGTGGATTCTTTTGAAGGCTTAACCATAGATTTTTGTCAGGCACAGAATGCCCAGTTTATTTTAAGGGGATTAAGAAATACGCAAGATTTTGAATATGAGAAATCAATTGCTCAAATGAATAAAAAGATGAATGCTCAGATTGACACTGTTTTTTTAATGGCAAGCCAAGATAATCAAGCCCTAAGTTCGTCTATATTAAGAGAACTGATCAAGAACAATAAAAACGTGGATCCTTTTTTACCTGAACACCTTTCGTATGAAGATTTGTGTTAATGTAATATTCTTTTTTTACTGTTCAATTTGTTTGGGCGCGGTGGCTAATCTTAAAGTGATTGGCTTAAAATCACAGGTGCTTCGCGTATTAAAAGAGAGCGAAAACATCACGCATCACAGAGCATTAATTGCAAAGCAATACATAGATGCAGACACTTTTTTAATGCAGATCCCCTTAACAGATACTGCAATGTATGAGTTAAGTTATCAGAATTATTCAGGCACAATGTTTTTGTATCCAGGCGATTTTACAGTTTTACTAAAAGTAGATTCTGTAGAACAGCAGAAAAAAGCCTTTGAATCATCATGGTGCTATATAGATGTGTTAGATGAACCAGAAGGGATTAACAAGCAGATTGATGATATAAATGACGTATACGACGCACTTGCTCTAGAAAAAGTGATGCAAAAAAAAGACTTTAGTTTTGATTCGCTGCTCAACCTATTTTACGCTTCTAAGACCAATTCTTTTGTGCGCAAATTTGGCTTGTATTCGGCTTGCTCTTTTTATGCCGCTTACCAACATCCCCCCGAAAACAATAAACAACAACATTTAGATCAGTTAAAGTCTACAAAGTCGTATTTATACAAAGCCTACCTTAAACAGGTGCTCAGTTCAAGTATTAAGAGAAAGATAAATCAAGAGCGGATCATGGCTCTTTTTCATCAATTATCTGCCTCTGCTTTTTGTGACAGCTTACTTAGTGAAATGCCTGTGTACGCCAAGCATGATAAGGATTATGCGGCATTGTTTTTTTTATATAAAGCGAGTTTAGATAAACGTTATCAAGAAAAAGACCTCTTAAATCATTTACAGTATTTTATAGATTCTAAAGACAAAGACACGCGTTTGATTGCGCAGAATATTTACACAAAGCTCAGCCATTTAAAAGCACCTTCTTTTGATCTTAATCAATTTGAGTTATGGTCTAAAGAAGATCGCCAGAAACACGTGCTTTCTGACTTATTTAATGGGCCTTTGAATTTGATGGTGATGTGTGCTCAAAACAATAAAAAGTCGGTGTCTGATATACAGTATATTAAAAGTTATCTCACCTCAAAAAAAAGAGAAGTACAAATGATCTTAACAGAGATTTCCAGTAAAGATAAAGGGGCTTTTTTGGCCGATAAAACGGCGCTTTTAAAAGAGGCTTTTTATCCTGAAGATGTGTATGCGTTTAATGGGTATTTTGATTTGGTTTCTGCGCCTGTTTTTATGCTTTTTGATGCTCAAAAAAAGCGGATACACTATGCCATTGAAGCAACAGAGATGCTCACTTTTATAGAGCAGTACTTTGAAAAAGAAGCCGAGAAAAAACGCAAAAAAATTAAAATCGGAGAGCGCTGATTCTTTAAGATAGGTCTTATTAGTATTAAAGTTTTAGCTATTATGATTACCTTTAGCAGCTCATGTTAAATATGACCTATTAGTTATGACAAAAGGAGCGTTAGGATTTTTGGCTATTGCCGCTGTAATTTGGGTGTTTTGGATGACCTATGTGTTTATTGTAAAAAAAAGAAAGTAAGATGAAAAAATTATGTGTTTTAGGGGGGATGTTTGTTTTTATTTTCTCATGCACTTCTGTTGAGTCTGGTAGAAAAGGTGTTGAGGTGTCTTGGGGAGGAAGAACAAATATGGAAAAAGTTTACTCTGAAGGTCTTGTGTGGGGGATTAATTGGATTTGGGATGACATGATTGAATATGATGTGCGAGAGCGTACCATGGTTAAAAAATTTGAATTTAATGATAAAAACAATATGCTTACAGGCGTTGAGTTGTCTTTAGATTACAATCTAAACCCTAATCATGTCAATAAATTGCATGTTAAAATTAACGATCATGAAACCAAGATTATTAAAACGCTTAAGTCATCAGCCAAGGAGGTGGTGCCTCAATATACCGCTTCAGAATTAAATTTAACCAAACGACAAGAAGCTGAAGATAAGATTAGTAGTATCTTATCCGAAGAATTGCCAGAATTTTACATAGACTTTGCCAGAGTTCAATTAACCGATGTAGATATTCCATCTCAAATTGCGCAAACCGCAGAGGCAACAGCTAAACAGCTTGAGTTAAATAAACTGGCCCTAGAAAAAGCCCAAGAGGCAGAAAATAACTTTAGAGCTGCAGAATGGGATGCCAAAACAAAGGATGTTTTGTCTCAGCCAAAAATGTTAAAGCTTTACGAATTAGAGCTTCAAGAAAAGTGGATTAAAAAATGGGATGGCTCATTTGGCGACAACAATGTTTTTGGCGCTGAAGGTACCTCTATCTTAAAAGGGATTAAATAAGTAAAAACGCTGCTTTTTTTTAGCTGTTTACTCTAAGGCACTTAAAAAATCTAGTACATTGATATTGTCAGCATAATCAGAGATGCTTGGGTGTTGCGCTTTCCCAATAGTGCTTGTGCTGGTTTCTTTAAATACACAATTAGATACGACACATTGAATCTGAGCGCCCTTTGTGGCTATTTCCTTTTCAACTTGATGCAAATTCTTAAAGAAAGTGTAATGCACTACACCTATCGGGGCGTCTATGGGTTGCTCTTGTTTTAAAATTAAATAACCAAGATCAATAATTGGCGTTTGGTTCATTAGAGCTATTGTTTGTTGATATTGATAATTATTTAAATAACTATTGTTTTTTGTTAAACAATCAAATGGGACTTGAATGTTTTTGAATATGTCTAGATCAAAGCCTTCTTCAAAATATATTTTACTTACGTTTCTACAACCCATTCCAAAATAAGAAGTGATGTCAAATAATAGATCTTGTACTTCTTTTTTTGTGGTTGTTTTTTTTAATACCGCCACACCGTTTCTGTGTCCGCGAATAATGTGTGGTTTTTTAGAAAAGTATTCTTTAAAAATAGATGTCATTTTATTGCAATAATTGCATCAAAAGAGACTT
>JAHDCS010000040.1 GCA_020629755.1 Flavobacteriales bacterium
CGCACTGTGAAAATTTTCTTTTTCACTTGTGAAATCTCTAAAATTCAATGATAATGAGGTTTATGAAAGGTTTTCTAATGGAAAATGGGGTAACTCCAGTGTAATAGGGTCTTGACTAGTCAAGACCCTTGTAATAAAATAGCATAAAAGATTTTTAATAGAAAAGACAAATTTTGAGGCAAAAAACACAGACATAGCAGTAGCTATGGTGAGTATTTTTAACGAAGAAACTTGGTTTTTATATATAAAGATTTGTGACGTTTTATCACAATTTAGCTCGAAATAGTGCTCTAAAGATTGTTTGACCCACGTATCTAGAAGAGCACTATTCTTTTAAATCCTGATTATTTAAGTGCTTAGGTGAAAACACCATCAACATCAAAAACGTAATTAGTCCATTTAAAAGCAAGAGTTCAAAGCCAAATGTATATCCCCCCAAAAGCATTTCACTATGCGTATTGATCACATAACATAGAACCGGAGCTATAATAGCGATAATGGGCACAATGTTGTCATAGATATTTCTTTTGGTAAAAATAGCAAAGCCGAATAATCCTAAAATGGGGCCGTAGGTATAGCCGGCGATTTTAAAAAGCTGTGTAATCACGTTATCATCATTGATTTGCTTAAAAGCAACAATCACTAAAAACAAAATAAACGAGAGTAAAATATGTACCCAAAGTTTTGTTTGTTTGATCTTTGGATGATCTGAGGTTATGCCTAGAATATCATAACAAAACGACGTGGTTAAAGAGGTTAAAGCAGAATCTGCACTTGAGTAAGCGGCCGCAATCAGCCCCACAATAAAAAACACTCCCAAAAGGGTAGGCATCCCCCCAGAAAACACCACTGACGAAAATAAGAGGTCTGTTTTTTCAGGAACATCAAGGCCGTTTGCATCTGCATACATAAATAAAAAGGCCCCTAAAAGCAAAAACAAAAAATTAATCGGAATAAGTACTAAACCCAAACTCACCATGTTTTTTTGAGCGTCTTTAAGCGTGCGACAGGTCAAGTTCTTCTGCATCATATCTTGATCTAACCCCGTCATGACAATAGCGATAAACATGCCCGATAAAAACATTTTTATAAAGTGCTTGGGGTCGTTAATGGATGCTGTAAAAAAAATTTGGGTATAATCGCTTTTAAAGGCCTCATTTAAAGCTGCTGAAAATGAACCATGCATGCTTTCTGCGAGCGTGTAAAGTGTAATCACAACCGCTAAAAGCATAAAAGTAGTTTGCAGTGTGTCGGTGTAAATAATCGTTTTAATGCCACTTTTAAAGGTGTAAAGCCAAATAAGAGCAATGGTAATAAACACCGTAACAGCAAAATTCAGATTTAAGCCCAAGGGCTCAACAATAGCGCTTTGAAATACAATAGCCACTAAAAATAAACGAAACGATGCGCCGATGATTCGAGAGAGTAAGAAAAAGACCGCGCTGGTTTTATAGCTATATCTGCCTAATCGATTTTCAAGATATTGATAAATTGAAACCACATTGTTTTTATAATAAATGGGCAGCAATACTCTAGCAATAAACAGATAACCAAACAAATAGCCAAACACCATTTGCATGTACGAAAATGATTTGGTAAGTACCGTGCCAGGCACAGACATAAAGGTCACTCCGGAGAGCGAAGCGCCAATCATGCCATAGGCTACCAATAGCCAAGACGCGTTTTTATTGGCGTTAAAAAAAGAAGCCTGATCAGCGTTTTTGCTGGTAAAAAATGAAATTAAGATTAAGAGCGCAAAATACCCTAGAACAATACTAAGAAGTAAAAGGGGGCTCAAAGATCAATTTGAGAGTTTATAGAATAAGTGTCACTTAAAAATTCTTTAAATGCGGTATACCGAGCTAGGGTCACAAGTTTTTTGTATTTCTCTTCAAAATCTTCTTGAGATGTTGCATTTTCTAAGACGTACTTTCTATATTTTTCGTAACGATTCAAGGCATTCCATTCGTCTTGACTCAACGATTCTTCATTGATGCGTTTTTGACGAAGCATGTTAATAGATACTAATTTGTCATCTGATTTATTTAAAGAATTAGACCGAAGTAATTTCCCTAACTTTCCAAATGAATTTTCTGCCATGATATATTGAATGTTTCTTACAGCTAAAGTATTTCAAAAGCATTTTGGCTCGACAAGTCAAAAAAAAATAGTGTTAACAAAGTGGTGTTCAGAAGTAGTTTTTGTGTATTTAAATTAAAGAGTAATGATCTGACAATGAATTCTTTTTATAAAGAAAAATATTTTAGTATTTTTCATTTCAATAGTACAAATACATGAAGAAAATCATATTTATTCTTTTAATTTTTTCGGGGGGATTTAGCATTAAGGCTCAATCCATCGCCCGTGAATGGAACGAGCTTTTATTAGAATCCATTAGAAACGATTTGGCCCGTCCGACCGTACATGCCAGAAACTTGTATCATATTTCTGCGGCAATGTATGATGCTTGGGCGGTATACCACAATAGTGCAAATCCCTATTTTTTAAACCAAACCAGAGACGGATATACGTTTTCAGTGGTCTCTTCAAGTAGTTTTGTGTATTCACAAAACAATATTGAAGCCTCGATCAGTTATGCTGCCTATCGGTTATTAAATCACCGATTTTCATCCACGAATAACTATACCTACCTTAAAGGATTGTACGATAATCTTTTTGCGTTGCATGGGTATGATCTAAATTTCACATCTACAGATATTTCTTTGGGTGATGCACGTGCATTGGGCAATTTGATTGCCTCTGAGATTATTGCCTATGGTCTTTTAGACGGATCAAACGAGCAAAATGGGTATGAAAATCAGTATTACTTTGCGATTAATCCGGCCCTTATTTTTGATAGTACAGGCAATCCAAATATTAACAATTTAAACCGTTGGCAGCCCTTAAGTTTTGATGTATTTATTGATCAGTCAGGTAATCCATTTCCGTTAGATGTGCCTGATTTTTTATCGCCTGAATGGGGAAATGTGTATTCTTTTGCGATGGAGGATTCTCTCTCTCAAACCTTTTCAAGGTATGGAGAAGAGTATAAAGTTTTTTACGATCCGGGTGCTCCGCCTTATATTGATGATCCTATGATCGATAGTAATTACCGCTGGAATTTTGCGATGGTATCTACTTGGAGCTCGCATTTAGATCCGGCAGATCCTACCCTATGGGATATTTCACCAGCATCTATTGGAGGACTAGATTCGGTGTATACCGATACTAAACTTTTTTACGATTATTTAAATGGTGGAGATCCAAGTGGTGGGCATGCTGTAAATCCTATATCAGGTATGCCTTATGCAACACAGATGGTGCCGCGGGCAGATTATGCACGTGTTTTGGCTGAATTTTGGGCAGATGGTCCCGATTCTGAAACGCCTCCAGGGCACTGGTTTGATATTTTAAACTACGTGAGCGATCATCCGCAGCTTGTCAAAAAACTAAAAGGGCTAGGAGACACGCTTTCTGATTTGGAGTGGGATGTAAAAGCCTATTTTACCCTCGGAGGTGCCATGCATGATGCCGCTGTGGCTGCTTGGTCTGTGAAGGGCTGGTACGATTACATTAGGCCGGTCTCTGCCATTCGTGCTATGGCAGAAAACGGACAAAGTTCAGATGTGAGCTTACCAAATTACAACGCCCTTGGCTTGCCTTTAATTGCAGGATATATTGAACTTATTGATGCCAATGACCCCCTTGTTGGCTCAAATAGTGAATATTTAAATGACATAAAAATAAAAGCCTGGAAAGGGCCATCGTATATTAATGATCCGACCACAGATGTGGCGGGAGTAGATTGGATTTTAGCTAAAGATTTTATGCCGTATCAGCGTCCTACTTTTGTAACACCACCGTTTGCTGGGTATGTCTCAGGACATTCGACCTTCTCAAGAGCAGCGGCTGAGGTATTGACATTGTTTACCGGAGATGCTTTTTTTCCGGGGGGGATGGGAGAGTTTTTTGCGCAAAAAGATAGCTTTTTGGTGTTTGAAAAAGGCCCGAGTGTAGATGTGACCTTACAGTGGGCTACCTATCGGGATGCCTCTGATCAGTGTAGTTTATCAAGAATTTGGGGCGGGATTCATCCGCCCGTAGACGATTTGCCAGGCCGTAAAATGGGCGAGAAAATTGGGATTAGTGCTTTCGAATATGCGTCTGAGTACTTTCTTTTAGACAATGATAATGATGGCTATACCGCTGATGTAGATTGTAACGACAATAACCCCGCTATTCATCCTGGGGCTTCAGAACTATGCGATGGTATAGATAACAATTGCTCTGGTGCAATAGACGAGGGGCTGCAGGTTAATAGATATTATTTAGATAATGACGGTGATGGATATGGTAATGTGCAGGTTTTTATAGACACATGTTTAGCTTTTTCTCCTTTTCCAAATTATATCATGGCATCTGGCGATTGCAATGACAATAACGCTGCTATTCATCCTGGGGCTTCAGAACTATGTGATGGCATAGACAACAATTGCTCTGGTGCAATAGACGAAGGGTTACAAGTCAATAGATATTATTTAGATAACGACAGCGATGGATATGGCAATACTCAACAGTTTATTGACACTTGTTTAATGAATTCTCCTTTTTCAAATTATATTACTGTATCTGGCGATTGCAATGACAATAACGCCGCTATACATCCTGGGGCTACTGAACTCTGCGATGGTGTAGATAACAATTGTTCTGGTGTAGTAGACGAAGGATTGCCTACCAATAGATATTATTTTGATAATGATGGTGATGGCTTTGGTGATAGTGCCGTATTTATTGAAACTTGTATGTCTAGTGCTTTTGGTTTTGTGTTAGACTCTACAGACTGTAATGATGCCAATCCGATGATACATCCGGCAGCCTTTGAGCTATGTGATGGTCTAGATAACGACTGCAATGGATTTATAGATGATGGGCTTTCAATATATCGTTATTATAAAGATGCTGATGGTGACACTTATGGGGATAAGAACATGTATATAGATACCTGCGAAAGTGGCTTAAATCTGTTTAGTTATGTTGAAGATTCTACAGATTGTAATGACGCCAATCCTATTATATTTCCTGGATCAACCAACCAAATAGCTGGGATAGACTATAATTGTTCAGGTTTTATTCTTGGGGATGATCTTATAGCAAAAGGTATTTCTATATACCCCAACCCGATATCTAATCATCTGTTTATTCATGTTAATGACATACAAGATCCTTTAAAAGTTCACATTAAAGACATCATCGGAAATACCATGATACTCCAAATACTAAAACATACCCTGAATGAAATTAACATGGAGCATTTACCAGCAGGATACTATCATCTTACTGTATCAAACTCAGATAATCATATGTTTTTTCAAAAAAGCGTGATTAAGAAATAAGGCTCTAGTAAAGTGTTATTTTTTGGTTCTTAACTAATCAAGAGCCAAAAAGAATAATTGGTATGATCAACAGTTGATCCGGTTTTTGTTAGTACGTGATAAAAGCCGCTAACCCAAAAGCGAGTAAAAATTGTAACTCCTATCACAATTTAGCTCTAAGATCAGTTCTTGATAAAGATCATAATTTAAGCTGACAATCATCATTCCAAGTCTTATATAATCATCAGATATTTGAGTTATAAATTTTTGTTTAACCTTTTAAATTTTTAATTATGAGTTTATTAAGAAAGAGTGATTTTCCAACGTTGTTTAATACGGATGTGTCTGATTTTTTCAGCCCCATGTCTGTTTTTGATTCTCCGGTTTGGAGATCTCAAATACCTGCTGTAAATATAAAAGAAACTGACGATCAGTACACTTTAGAGGTTGTTGCACCAGGATATAAAAAAGAGGATTTTAATGTCGAAATGAATGAAGGACGACTTACTATTGAGGCAGAAAGTAAAACCTCGACAAATGAAGAAAGAGATAATTATACTAGAAAGGAATATTCCGTAAACTCTTTTTCAAGGTCATTTAATTTACCTCAAGGAATTGAAGAAAAAGACATTAAAGCCAATTATAAAGAAGGCATCTTAAATATTGCACTTCAAAAAACAGCAGAAATGAAGTCAAGTAAGCCTAAAGCAATTGCCATAAATTAAGTAAAAAAATAGGGGTGGCAATAATTACAAGCCACCCCTTAATAATTATAGTATATGAAAAAAAATAAAAACCTAATTATGCTTTCTATGATAAGTCTTTTGAGTAGCTGCTTTGTAAGTAGTATTAATAGTATTTGCAAGGAAGAGAAAAGCATTGTTATTCCTGAACTAAATGGGATATGGCAAGGAGAACACACCAGGTGGACTTTTAATCCTTCTAAAGATTCTGTTTTTTATGACCTAGGATACGAAGAATGTCAAGACCCCATAGATCAAACCTCATTTTACAGTAAATGTACATTTAGTGATTTTAAAACACAGTTCACCAAAATAGATGGAGTTACATATGTAAATTTTCAATTAGCAGACAAAGGTGTTACAGATAATGTTTTTGAGATGTGTCATTTTATGGATGTTCAATCTTTTGCTAAAGTTGTGATTAATGAGAATACAATGAATGTGTTTATGCCCAATCATCAGTGGCTTGAAAAGCACCTCACAAAACATCCTGAAGAGCTTAAGCACATTAAAAAAGATAATAGAATCATAATTACCGCATCCACAAAAGAGTTACGAGACTTTGTAAGCAAAAATCAAAATAAAAGAGCCTTCTTTAAAGAGTCAATTGAATTATTAAAAAAAGCAATATAAAATGAAACGAATATTAGTCCCAATAGATTTTTCTGAACAATCTAAAAATGCTGCTAAGTATGCAGGCCAAATCGCCAAAGAATATAATGCAGAAGTAGAATTAATTCATATACTTGACACTATTTTAGATCCTAAGACAGGAGAAAGTCTTGCTATTGATCCTGTTACCGGAATGGTTTTGGAATGGACCATAAAAACAGATAGCATTATAAGTCAATACAGTTCTTACTTAGAGAAAATAGAGTCAAAAATTAACCAAACAGGCGTCCTTACTTCTCATAGAATTGTAGATCGGAAAATATTTACAAGCATTGGAAAAACAATTGTACATGAGGCTGAAATCTCTGAAGCTGATTTAATTGTGTTAGGCACAAATGGTGTGAACAATATGATGCAAGAGGCTATTGTTGGATCAAATGCCTCTAAAGTAATTCAACTTTCTAAATGCCCTGTTATTTCTGTCAGGGACGAGGCTAATATCAACATAAAAGACATTGTCTATATATCTAATTTTAAAGAACAAAAATTGGATAGGAATCTTGAAAATGCTATTCAAATTGCAGATAAATTTGGTTCAACAATTACCCTATTACAAGTAAGTACTCCAGTACACTTTGAATATACTCTTGAAAGTGAAAAGCGCTTTGAATCAATTAAGAACAAATACCCTTCGGTTAACCTAAAAACAAAGGTTTTTAATTCTGGCACTATAGTTAATGGAGTATATCAGTATGAAAAAAAGTATGCCCCTGATCTAATTATCATGGCAACCCATGGATACACCGGGCTTATGCATATTAGTAATGAAAATTATGCTGAAGGAGTAGTTCAGTATTGTAAAACTCCTGTTTTGATTTACAAGTAAACATGCATTGGTTAAAAAGGTATATTTTAGAGTGCTGTTATTTGGTCTACCTCATAACAGTGCTTTCATACCCACTTAGGATTACAGCCTCATCAGAGTTATTGTTATTTGTCAATTCCATTTTCGGCATATCCCATTCAAGATATTTGTTTTGGTTAAACAGTATCATTTTAGCACTTTCAATACTTTTATTCATAAGGTCTTTTAGCTACTTGAAAAACCAGTTTATTGTTTGGTTTTTATTTATGGGGTACATTGGTTGTTTAGTGTTAAGTGCATTATTGCATGTTATTTATAAACTTCCATACACAAATACTATTGAATTATTTGATTTAAGCACTATTTTTTTAATGAGCGCCCCATTAAGTTTTGCTCTTTTCACTTTATCACTTTCAGGTTCTTATTCTACTTCTTTTTTAAAACTATCAAACCTGTTCTGTTCGATTGCTTGTATTATTTTTAGTTTTTTTATCATTGAATTTTCACATTTTAGCGACATTACATATTATGTATTTGTATCTATTTCTTTTGGATGGATGATCTACTTATTCAATAAAAAAGAACCATTAAGCGATCTAAGCTTTATTCAAAGTGAAGTGCTTTAAAAATAGTGCTTTTTTGATGGGGGGATGTATATTTCTTTTTCAGAATATAGTCCTACATTCACAAAGTCAACTTTTTAAAGAAGTTGAAGCAATAAAAGAGATAAACTTACATCCACTTTATTTTCATACTAATTATGATTTTTTATGGGTCAATAATTTGAAGGAGAATACTTACGAAGAATCCTTAAATACATTTAAAACAATCGCTTTAGAACATGGACTTAATGTAAACAGGTATAATTTCAAAACACATTACAAATACTTTAACGCATATCCTCCCGAAAAAAAAGACGCGATACTCTCATCAATGTATTTAAGATTATTTAACGACTTAGCTACTGGAGTATTCCCTTCTTTTGAATTAAACCAAGAACTAACATGTCAAAATAAACAAGTAAATATATATGCTCTTTTAGTAGAAGCCATCTATAAAAAACAACTTGTAGAACTCGCTGAATTTTTAAGCCCTCAAATAGACATTTATAAACAATTAAAAATGCGTTTAAATCAAAAAAATCATTTTTATGCTCCTGAATTTCACAATAAAATAAAAGCCAATATGGAACGCTTACGTTGGATGTCTAAGCATGAAAAAGACGCCTTATTTCTTCTTGTAAATATCCCCTCTTTTCAGCTTTTTATTTATAAAAACAACCAAGCGATTGATACATTTAGAGTAGTTGTTGGAAAGCCTGAGAATTCTACCCCTACATTTGAGTGTGCTATCACAAAAATTATTTACAACCCTTGGTGGCATATTCCAAACTCAATTGCTAAAAATGAGATTATACCAGCAATCAAAAAAGACTCAAACTACCTAAAGATAAATCATATTGTTTTAAAAAATAGTTGGCGTGTTTCTGACACATCTTCTGTTAATCTTGAAAGTAATTATTGGGACACGCTAAACACGAGTAATTTTAGGTATAAATTTTCTCAAGCCCCTCATGAAAAAAACCCGCTAGGAAAAGTAAAATTTTTATTTCCTAATCAACATGATGTTTACTTACATGACACTAATGCAAAGCATTTGTTTTCAAAAAATTATCGGGCTTATAGCCATGGGTGTATTCGGGTAGAAAACGCTGAAGAATTGGCTGAAGTTTTATTGCATCATCAAAAAAAACAGGTAAAAGAAGATCCATGGGCGCCGTCAGATGCCCTGCAGAAAGTTAGATCCCTAGAGCGCACTGTACCCATACATATTTTTTATTTAACCACCTCTTGGGATTCAAAACAAGCTCTTTTGTTTGATGATATATACAATAAAGACCTCAAGCTTATCGAGCGTATTCAAAACATTAAACCCGGCCGTTCGATTTGTACTGATTAATATCATATATGTCTCTGCGTTTGCTCATTTCATATTCTGTTTAAACCGACCATCTTTGATTTATAATTAAAACAATAAAAAATGAATACTTTAATAGAAGAACAATATTTTGTAGATCCAACTGTTTTTTCAGAGGTTTTTCAACCTGTTATAGATCAAGAAAGAATCATTGATGAAATTTCTTTTGACGACTTTATTTCTGCTACTATACAAAAATGAAAATCCTACAAGAAAATAGAATAGATGTAAGATTAAATGGAAAAGATCTTACTTTAATCAGATTAGTGGGGGGTGAGAAAGATAAATATTACCTAGCATCATCAGCGGATGATCAATCTACGTGGTTAGAACTGCCATTAAAAAGAGTTTTAGAATAACAAGTTGTAAGCGATCTAAAAAAATGAAAGAGAAAGCCTTGTATTATACTATTGGAGAATTAGCTTATACCATAGCTAAATCTGATGGCGGCGTACAAAAAAAAGAGTTAGAATCTTTAAAAATGATGCTAGATAAGCATCCTCTATTTAAAAATAAAAATATGGCTGTAGCAAGTATTATATTTCAGGTTCTGCACTCTCATAGTTTTTCATGGGAGAGGGCCTATCAAAGAGCCATCTCTGATTTGAAAAAACACAAACACTTTCTTACTCAAGATTTAAAAAAGGCCATCATAGATCTATTGGAGTCTGTTGCTAAATCTTATGGCGGAAAAACAGAACTAGAAAAAGACTTAATTAAAGGAGTACAAAGAGAATTAGAAAAATTATTACCAAATGCAGTCCGTTAGAATTATTGTAGATAACTTAAAATGTGGGGGATGTGAGCATAGCATTAAAAGGAGGCTATTGCTTGAAGATAGAGTCAAGAATGTAGATATTGAGATCGAGAATAGCCTTGTAATTATAAAGGGTAAGGCATTAAATGAAAATCATTTCATTGATATTCTTACGTCAATGGGCTATCCCCCCAAAGGCTCAACTAATCTTTTACAATCGGTTAAGTCGTATGTAAGTTGTGCAATCGGAAAATGGAGTAAGTCATGAGTGTTGTTTTTTATCTATTGATACTTTTAGCTGAAGTTCTTGGTACTTTAAGCGGATTTGGCTCATCTGTTTTTGTAGTTCCTGTTGCAAATTTCTATTTCGATTTCCATGATGTATTAGGTTTGGTTGCGTTATTTCACCTTTTGAGTAATCTTGCGAAGATTTCACTTTTCAAAGACGGGATTGACAAGCAATTATTTCTTTCAGTTGGTGTTCCTTCAATTCTTTTTGTGTTAGTAGGCAGCATTCTTTCAAAGTATTTTAACCCAGAGATATTGAAAGGTCTATTAGGTGTTTTATTGGTAACTATAGGCATGGCCCTAATGCTCCTTAATAATGTTTCGTTTGATAAACGAAATAAAAAGGCCGCATTTATAGGTGGGGGGATTTCTGGTTTGTCAGCAGGGCTTCTCGGCACTGGAGGAGCGATACGAGGACTTACCTTAAACGCATTTAATATTGAGAAAAATGTGTTTGTCGCTACTTCTGCTTTAATCGATCTTGGGGTAGATTTTTCCAGAACCTTAGTATATGCATATAATGGATTTATTCAAAAAGAGCTACTTTATTATGTGCCTGTTTTCTTAGTAATCTCTTATGTGGGCACCTATGTAGGTAAGATTATTTTAAGAAGGATATCTCAAAAAGAGTTTAAATTCTTTTCAATTTTAATGATCATTGGTATTGGAGTACTAATTTTAATCAGGTTAATATTAAAAATGACAGACTCATTTAATTTATTACACCACTATTTTTAAAATCTATTGAGACTTTGCCGTCTTTATTAACCTGAACCAGATAGCTTCTAAATTGATTAGGTAAATTATATGTGCGACGCTCTTTATTTGTAGGCATTAGGCACAATGGCCCATAAAATGGATCTAGGTTACTAAGTGCTTTATATATTTTAACTGCACAATAAGCAACACCAAAAGCGGTATGACCTACCGTTGACTTTATTTCTTTAGCCGCTAGTATAGTTCTTTGTTTTAGCTCATCTGTTTCTAGTTTATATTCATTATTAAAATAAAAAGTCATTTCAGAATTGTGCGTCCCGCCTACCCATATGTTCTTTTTTTCTTTTGCAGAAGCATTTGAAAAATAACGCAAACGCTGTGTATCAAGTAAAGTGCCTGTGCTAAAAATAGATTGTGCATCTGCTACATTTACCATCCACTCACATACCTGCTCTACAGGATTAGAGAGCACAATAATTTTTGTTGAGGCATTATATACAATCCCACTAAATATTTTTTCACATATTTTTATTGACTTTTTTATAACAGAATCTCTGCTATCTTTTTGGGGCACATTACCCCCAGCAGTATGAAAAATAAAATCACTTGTTTTAAGCATTTCATGATTATTCCAATGCAACTGAATGTTTGCATTAAATTCAGCAGCATGTGCTAAATCAAGAAAGAAACCATACTTGCTTAAATCATTCTCAACGATATTAATTTTCACATGCTGAGTACTATCTATTAACATAAAACAAACCTGTTTGCCCACGTTTCCAAGGCCTGTAATAGATACTGTTATGTCAGACAAGTGCTAATTTTTTTAATGTTTGTAGATTGTCTATAGAGATAATTTTTTCTTGAATACTTATTAATCCCTCTTTTTTAAACTCAGAGAGCATTCTAATTAAAGATTCTGTAGAGGTGCCGACAATTGCAGCTAATTCTTCTCTACTTAATGAGTTTAAAATCTCTTCTGTTGAGTTTGATTCTAAGTATAATCTAACAAGGGCATTTGCAGTTCTTTCTCTTACTGGAGAAAAAGCTAAACGCAATAATTCAGTTTCTTTTTGAGCAATGTTTTGGGAAAGTTTTTTAATAAAGTGAGAGGCTAAATCTTTATCGTTGTGCACAAGTTTCACAAAGTCTTCCTTGGGGATATAAACAATGGAGCCAGACTCAATAAAGGTAGCGGTGTCTTGGTAAAGATCGTCTTTTAAAATGTCAACATGACCTATGTAATCACCGGCTTGATATACTTGAGTAATGAGTTGTTTTCCGTAGTCATCTGTACGCGTACACTTTACCTTTCCGCTTTCTAGATAATACAAGAATTTAACGTAATCTCCTTCTTTGTATAAGTATTCTTTTTTGTCAAATGCTCTGACTTTTTTATTCTCAATAAGTGTTGCTACCTTTTCTTCTGCATCTTTTTTTGGGCCCGATTTAAGCTCAAAGCCTTGTAAATCTGAAATAGAATTTTTAATGTTTTGGTGTTTTTTTAACCTATTTTCAATGCACTCTAACAAATCTGTTTCTTCAAAAGGTTTTGTTAAATAATCATCAGCGCCTAATCCCATGCCTTTTCTGATGTCTGTTTTATCAGCTTTAGCCGTTAAAAAAATAAAAGGAATTGCTGAGGTTTTAGGGTCTCTACTTAACATGTGAATGACGCCGTACCCATCTAGTTTAGGCATCATAATATCACATATAATGATGTCTGGCTCTGCCTCTCTTGCAAGCACGCCCCCTTCTTTCCCGTTTTCGGCAGTAAAAACTTCATATCCTGAAAGTTCCAAAATCTCAGCAGTATTTTCTCTTACCTCTAAAGTATCTTCAATTAAAAGTATTTTTTTATTCATGATGATCAATCTTAAATATTTGGAATTTGAATTGTAAAGCTTGAGCCATTGTTTAATTCACTTTTAACAGCAATATCGCCATCAAGCATTTTTATATAGCGCATCACAATATGTAACCCTAGCCCAGTCCCTTGAATATTAGAAACATTAGACGCTCTAAAAAAGCGTTCAAATAAATGTTGTTGGTCGTCTTTTGACATACCCATGCCTTGATCTATAATAGAAATAGAAACTTTATTATTTAAACTTTTAACTTCAATGGTTATCTCTTGTTGAGCTTCAGAATATTTTGAAGCATTAGACATAAGGTTGATAAGAATATTCTTTAAAATGTTTTGATCTGATTTCAAGAAATACTCTTTACTGCTTTTTATACTAACTTTCTGACCCTCTTTAAAATTTTCCATGAGTTCCTCAGTTACTTCATGGATTAATTCATTCAAGTTAAACTCAGTAATATTGATATTTACTTTACCCTCTTCTAGCTTACTTAAGGATAAGAAATCATTTAAAATAGTGGTTAAATTTTTGACAGATGATTTGATCCTTGAAAGATGTTTTTTTTGTTTTTCTATATTATGAGGATCAATATATCTTTCAGCTAAATTAGCAGAAGACAAGATGGTGCTTAAGGGGGTTCTAAATTCATGAGACGCCATAGATACGAATCTTGATTTTAATTCTGATAAATCTTTTTGTTTTTCTAGCGCTTCTTGAATTTTTGATTGGGCATCTTTTTGATTTGTAATATTTTGCTCTACTATCAAAATCTGAGGAACATTCTTTAGCTCTATATACAAGGCATTTAACTGATAGGTTTGATTATCAAACTTAACCTCAAATGAAATCTCTTTTTCGGCTTCTAGGGTAGATAATTTTTCACGAATAATCTTTGAGACTTCTGCCGGAAGTTTTTTAAAATAGTTCTGTCCAATTAAATCTTCACTTGTCACACCACGTTTGTATAGTTCTCTGCCTTCTACGAAAAGGTAGTTGAAGTTATTATCAAAAACATTTATAGTGCCGTTTGGGAAATTTCTGGCTACAGCCTCATACATCAATTTATTTTCTTCAAGTTCTTTTGTGCGAATCAGAACTTGATCTTCTAAAGACTCTTTTAAGGCTATAATTTCATGTTCAATTTTTTTTCTTTCAGAAATATTAGTCACAAGTGCCAAGGCAAAAGTTTGATCTTTTACTTTGAAATAATTTAAACTTACTTCAACCGGAAATTCTTGTTTATTTTTATTTACTGCCTTTAAATCTCTGCCTTCTCCCATTTTTCTTTTAGATGGCGCACTAAAGTAAGAATCTCTTTTTGCATGGTGGTGTTGTGCTACTTTTTTAGGGATAAGCATTTCTATTTTTTGATTGAGCAGCTCATTAGAAGAATATCCAAATATGTCAAAACAGGCCTCATTTGCAAAAACAATTTCTCCGGTTTTGTTGCAAACTAAAAGCCCTTCAGTAATTGATGATAAAATAGCGCTTCTTACTTCTAATTGATCAATAAATTTCACAGATCAAATTAAAGCACTTTTAATCAAGTGACAAACATTCTTTTAAATCTTCTTTCAATCTAATTTTATACAACTCTGTTGTGTCTTTGTGTTTTTGCTGCATTTTTCCTTGCACCTGATTACATACGTCAAGTATTTCATAGATCATAGCCATAGTTAAGTAATCAGACCCTTTATAGATGTTTTCTAATGCTTTATTGTATGCATCTAAAGTGTGTGTCTTTGCATCAAGTAGATGTTTAAAAAACAAATACTTGTACTCTTTGTTAAAACTTTTTAGGGGATTTTTTGCAATGGTTTTCATTTCATTTTTTGTGAGACAACCATCATTGGTGCAACTAAAGTCATAAATAAGTTGAGCTAAACCAATGTATAAGTATTCTTCTTTTTTCATAAACCAAAGGTTTAATGTTTTATCGTTAGATCGTATGATGTAAATCATTGTAAGCTTTGATTTTACTCATTTTAAGATCATTAAATAGTCTAGATATTTGTTTTATAAACGTTCAAAATATTTGATAACATGAAACAGATTAAGATTAGTAAAAAAACAAAACTTAAAGAAATTCAGGAATGGTTTTCAAAATCATTTCCAGGGTTAAATTTAAAATTCTATAAGGTAGCACATAGTAAAAATGAAGGTTCTCCAAAAAATTGGGAGATCACAAATAACCCTAACCTTGAAGAATTAAACAAATGCATCTCTTTAAATCTAATGTTTGATAAGAGTTATAAAGTAAGTGAAGTAGAAGAGGTCTTTGAAAATGTCTTTGGCTTACACGCTCAGGTGTTAAGGAAGTCAGGAAAGATTTGGCTACAGACCACTAAAACAGATGATTTAACACTTAAAGAACAAATGGATTTATCTCTTGAATACGCTTAAAATAATAGATTATGTTTTTAGACACCTTAGTTATTATATCAACCTATTTTTTATTAGGAATATTTGGCGCCGAAATGTTTGGCGCTCCTTTTGAACTCAATCTTATAGTGATTGGATTATTGCTGATTGTTTGTTTGACCTTTCTTTCAAAAAGATATACCTCATATTATAAAGACAGCATTTAAAATGAACTTATCCACACAGTATTTAATAACTATAAGTGCGCTTTTGACCGGGTTTTTTTTAGGGTTATTTTTCGGGAGTCACTTTACAACTTTAGACCAAAACTATAGTTGGTATTTTTTGATATTAAGTGTCTTTCCAGGCGTTTATTTAATCTTAAAAGCACTTCCGTTACAAAAAAGAGCCAGAAGAATAAAGATTAAAGTAGAATAAAATGATTAAAACAACCAACCAAACACAATGCTCTGATGTTGATTGCGTATGCATTGGCAGCATCATGAAAACAAACCTTAAACAGCTCAATGAGTCTGATAGTATTTATAAAGCTCTTGAAATGTTTAAAACCTATCAAATTCGACATCTGCCTGTTGTAAGAAATAACAAAATAGTCGGAATACTCAGCACAAGTGATTTTAATAAAGAATGGCTAAGCGATCCGAATATTGAATTAACTGATTATACAGTGGGCACTTTCATGACATGGCCAGTAGATTGTGTAGATTACAATAGGCCTTTGACAGAAGTTGCTGCGCTCATAAGCCATAAACACTACCATGCTATGCCTGTGGTAAAAGATGACAAATTAGTGGGCATAGTATCAACATCAGACATAATCCTTGAGTTATTAAATTTTACTAAACAACTGTAATGAGAACAATATTAATCCCAACAGATTTTTCAGATAACGCGTTAAATGCATCTGAATATGCGATTCATTTTTTTGGCACTGACCAAATTAAATACGTTTTCTTTCATGCCTACCTCCTTCCTAATTCAGGGGTAAGCTCACTGGTTTCAATCGCTGATATTCTTGAAAAGAATGCACAAGATTATTTAGAAGAATTTTGTCAAAAAATTCTGAAAAAACACCCTGCAATTAATTATAAGAAAGAAGTGCGATTAGGCGACTTACAAACAACGTTAAGTTTGAGTTGCGAGATTAATGAACCCTATGCAGTTGTAATGGGCAGTAAGGGCGTAAAGGGGTTCTCTGGTTATATTTTGGGTAGTTCTGCTGCACATGCCGTAAAAGTTATAAAAACACCGTTATTTATAATCCCACAAACATTTAAGTTTAAAGAATTAGATCATGTAGTGTATGCCACAGATTATGAAGAAAATGCCAAAGATAAGGTTCATTTTATTCAGGATATAGCTGCTTTACATGAGTCAGCGCTCACTGTATTAAATATTAAACATCCACAAAGTAAAACACTAGTCAAAGAGTATTCTGGAGCTATTAATGTTGCTAAAAGTGTTACTAAAGTTGAATTTGATTTTCATACAATGGTTTCGGATGACACATTTGAATCGATAAAATCATTTGTTAATTCAACTCAACCAGATTTACTTATTTTATTCGCAAAAAAAAGGTCTTTTTGGCAAAGCCTCTGGCACAAAAGTATCACCAATAAATTTGCTGAAATCACAAAAACACCACTACTCATTTTACATTAAAAAATAAAAATTATGAATATTTTAATTCCAACAGATTTTTCAAATCTATCTGTTAATGCACTGAAAGCCGCCATTAGAATTGCTGAAAAAACAGAGAAGCACCAGATTACTGTAGTTCACCTATATGAAGCTCCGTATAGTTCTAATATTAGTTTTATGGGGGATAATACATCCAGAATCTATTTAGACATGGAGAAGAATAAAAAAATAATCAGCGCATTAAAGACTAAAATGCAAACTTTTCTTAAAATAAAAGGGATAGAAAAATTAAACGTTAAAAGCTTAATCATTAAAGATGTTGCTATTGAAAAAATAACTAAACTATCTAAAATAGGAAAGCATGATTTAATTATCATGAGCTCTAGAGGAGCAAGCGGAGTTCAAAAATACTTTTTGGGGAGTAACACACAAAAAGTCCTTAGAACAAGCAAAATACCAGTATTGGTTGTTAAAAATAAATTTAATCTTAGTAGAAAGCCTAAAACTGTTTTTGTATCAGACTTTAAAGAAAAAGAAGCCAAATACTTTAAAAAGCTTAAGCCAATTTTAAAGGCATTAAATGTGAATCTTAGACTTCTTAAAATCATTACACCAATCAATTTTGAATCTTCAATGAATACAGAATATCAATTGAATCAATTTGGAAAGGTGTATGATTTAGAAAATGCTAAAAAAGTATTCTACAATCACACTAGTGTCGAGGGTGGCGTAAGAGCATATTGTCAGTTTCATAATATTGAGCTTATTACTATGTTGACACATGGAAGAACAGGCTTAAATCAACTAGTTTTTGGAAGTGTAACGGAGGATATGACAAAGGGGCTAAATACTCCCGTATTAAGTTTGAAGATTGATTAATAAATAGTTCTTTAGAAATAGGCAAGCCAACTGAAAAATATTTAGCTCTAGTTAGCTTGCTGTCTTTGGATCAAGACTAAAAGTTATGCCTAGTGCACAACTTTTAGTCTTGATCTCTCATATGTTGTAAGATTAAAATCAAAAAAACCCTTTAACTTACCAGAAGTTAAAGGGTTGTGATTTTTGTTGGCGGTCCGGACGAGACTCGAACTCGCGACCCCCTGCGTGACAGGCAGGTATTCTAACCAACTGAACTACCGGACCAATAGAGATACAAATTTACACGTTTTTTTTTCTTCTCAAAGAGCTCAGGCAAAAAATTAAGCACTTACCTGAACTTTAGGAGCTGCACTTAAAATTTCATGAGATACCCCTGACTCAAATTGTTTGAAATTTGATACAAATGCTTCGGCTAACTCGAGGGCTTGTTTTTTGTAATCTTCTTGATTTTCCCATGTATTTCTAGGGTTTAGTATTTCTGATGGCACATCTTGACAGCTTGTGGGCATTTGTAAAGAAAAAATACGATGCTCTTGATAATTGACACTGCCTAAAGACCCATTCAGAGCAGCTTTAATCATGGCTCTTGTATATTTTAAGCGAATACGCTCTCCTGTGCCGTAGGCTCCGCCTGTCCATCCAGTATTGACTAGCCAAACATTAGCGCCTGTCTGGTCAATTTTTTTGCCAAGCATCTCCGCGTATTTGTTTGGATGCAGCGGAAGAAAAGGAGCACCAAAACAGGCAGAGAATACTGTTTGAGGCTCAACTACACCAGCTTCTGTGCCGGCTACTTTTGCTGTATAGCCAGAGATGAAATAATACATGGCTTGTGCTTTGGTGAGTTTTGAAATTGGAGGCAGTACCCCATACGCATCTGCTGTTAAAAAGAAAATATGTTTAGGAGCACCTCCCTTAGAGGGCACCATAATATTTTCAATATGATGAATCGGGTAGCTTACTCTAGTGTTTTGTGTTTTAGAACTATTTGCATAATCAGGCTCCTTGGTGCCATTTTTAAATACAATATTTTCAAGGATAGCCCCTTGTTTTATAGCGCCGTATATTTCAGGTTCTTTTTCTGGACTTAAATCTATACACTTGGCATAACATCCTCCCTCAAAATTAAACACAGAATCATTAGCCCAGCCATGCTCGTCATCGCCAATAAGTTTTCTATTGGCGTCTGCAGAAAGGGTTGTTTTACCAGTGCCTGATAATCCAAAAAATATGGCAGTATCCCCTTTTTTGCCAACGTTGGCTGAGCAGTGCATTGGCAGCACATTTTTTTGATGTGGCAAAATAAAGTTTAATACAGAAAAAATACCTTTTTTGATTTCGCCTGTATAGCCCGTTCCGCCAATTAAAATTATTTTTTTGGTAAAATTGATGATCGCAAAGTTATGTTGACGCGTACCATCTACAGAAGCATTTGCTTTAAATCCAGGGGCATTAACAACATTCCATTCAGGCGTAAAATTTTGAAGCTCGTTATCGGTCGGTCTGAGAAACATGTTGTAGGCAAACATATTGGACCAAGGATACTCAGAGACCAAACGCAAGTTTAAACGATACGCTTCATTAGCGCAAGCATAAGCATCGCGCACATAAAGCTCTTTGTCTTTTAAATAATCAATGACTTTCTTGTAAAGCGCATCAAACTTTTGCGCATTAAACTTCATATTAATATCCCCCCACCACACATAATCTCGGGTAATATCGTCTTCTACAATAAATCGATCTTTTGGAGAACGGCCGGTAAATTCACCTGTATCAATACACAAAGCACCACTATCAGCAAAAGTACCTTGATTTAAGTTGACGGTTTGTTGAGCAAGTGCATCTGGCGATAAATTCCAGTGTCTTTTTGTTTGCTGGTCTAATCCTAAGTAAGCTAACGAGCTGTTAGTAGGAATTATAGCAGTTTCATCCATGTTTTTTGTTTTGCATTTCTGTTTGTAGTATAGAAACTGTTTGCTTTACAAATGTCGCATATTTTTTGAGCCTACAAAGCAAAATGATGTAACTGTTAAAAAAAAGACAGTAAGAAAGGTGATCTATCTTTAATTGGTTTTGAGAAGAACTCTTTAAACTAATCCTTCGGCAAGTAAATCATGAAAATGAATAACACCATAATAATTGCCATGATCAACTACTAAAAGTTGAGAAATTTTACTTTTTTCAAAAATATCAAGGGCGTTCACCACCAAACTATCTGCTTCTATTTTTTGGGGGGATGTAGACATAATGTCTTTAGCGTGTAGATCTAAGACATTATCTTTGGTTTGAAAGCTTCGGCGAATATCACCATCTGTAATAACACCCTTTATTTTCCCCTGCTCCAATACGGCACTTACACCCAATCTATTTTTACTGATAGTCATAACGACCTCTTTAAAGGGGGTGTTAAGTTCTACGGCAGGTTTTAGGTTTTTATCGGCTAAATCTCTGCAGCGTAGATATACTTTTTTTCCTAAACTGCCACCAGGATGCACGCGAGCAAAATCGTCGCTTCCAAACCCTCTAGATTCTAATAGGCAAACAGCCAAAGCATCGCCTAATACCAATTGAGCGGTTGTTGAACTTGTGGGGGCTAAATTATTTGGGCATGCTTCTTGTCTTACCTCTGCACATAACACATGGTCTGCTTGCTTGGCAAGAAAAGCATTTTTTGCGCCTGTAAGAGCAATAATAGGGACGTCAATTTTTTTAATAAACGGAATTAAAGCCTTAATTTCTGATGTGTTGCCGCTATTTGAAATACAGAGTACAATATCGGTTTGTTGTACCATGCCTAAATCGCCATGAATGGCATCGGCAGCATGCATAAACATACTAGGCGTACCAGTTGAATTTAATGTAGCCACAATTTTTTGGCCGATCAGCGCGCTTTTTCCAACACCAGTCACTACAACTCTGCCGCTGCTTTTTAAAATAAGATCTACCGCTTGAGAAAAGTCTTGGTTTAAATTCTCTTTAAGCAATTCAATGCTTTGAAGCTCAATATCAATTACACGTTTTGCAGATGTAAGCATACTATGGTTTATGGTCTAATGATTTTTTTTGAAAAGAGAATTTGGTCAGAGTTTTTAATGGTTATAATATAGTTATTTGCACTAAAAAAAGCCGCATTAAGCAGTATCTCATGCGCTCCCTTTTCAACATCTTTATAATTCTTTTGATAGGTGATTTTTCCGCTAATATCAGAAACCTGTATAGATAAGTGAGGTGTTGTTTCTTGCAGGTTAAATGAGATATAAAGGTCATCTTTGAAAGGATTAGGAAATAACTTGAGTGTGTGGTCTTGCGTTGAGAGATTTAGGCCAACGGCAATGCTATCAGAAGACGTAAGTTTTGCAATATGAATGCCTGCTCTTTTATTGGGTAAACCAAAGGCCCCGCATACCCATACAGAGCCCATTTGATCATAGGCGGCTTGCATGCCAGTGTAATCGCCCCAACGTTCGTATGGGTCGTTGTTTAAGGGGGGATTATCAATAATGTTTTCCCCTTCTCTAATGGTTAAAAGATCTGAATACAGATCATCCTTGGTGTAATACGCTGCAGTTCCCGCAAAACGATTTACAGATGAATACTCAAAAGAAATAATAGCTTGATTCTCTAAGGTGTTTTTACCTGTAAACCCAATATTTGGATAGCCAAAATCAAGGGTGTCAACGGATAGTACGCGTCCGGTAAAAGTTGAATTAATACCATATATATCTGTGATTTTACCATGATAAATACCTGCTCTATTTGTCGAAAAGCTTACAGAATTTCCGACAAATTGAATGGTGTCTTCAACTCTTATGGCGCCCAGAAACCTTGAGTCATTAGTCTGTAAGCCCGTAGTCGGATCTAAGCTATCAGTGTCTGCCTGTTTTGCATTAGGCGGAAAACCATAGGGTTGGTCAAGTTTACCTACACTTAAGAGTAACTCAGTAGATTGATCGGTAGCTTGCCCAGTGATTTCAAGCATAAATACAGTGTCGTTTTGCATATCAAAGTTTCGATTCGATAAGAAAAACATATTATCACCTTCTGGCCCCATACCAGAAGTCACAGGGTGTAAGTTTCTAATGTAGGTATTATTGTGTTTAATATCATCCCAAAGTGTGAGGTTAATACTATCAGCTCCAGCGTAAGCGCTATCTAAATTCATTTGCCAAATTAAGCTGCCATCAAATCCTTCTTGCCAAGAAACGCCATCGATGATTAAATTTACGGTATAGAAAAGTTCATTTTCAGAAATAGAAATTGCCGGATAATCAGACCATTGGTTTAAATTTCTTGGGTTGCCATCTATATCATACAAATACCAAGGGTCTCTTGGGTCATTGCTAGACGAGAAAGCCATTACGGTTTTGCTGTCAGCAGAATCTCTACCTGAGATAAAGCAAAAAATAAAACGGTCGTGGTTTGAGTCGTATAAGAGTTTAGGGTCGAATGGAAAGGCGGTGCCGCTGCCATTATTGATAGATGAGAATTGCCCAAAACTATAGGTATTGCCACCCAGACCAACCCAGCTGAAAAGCGAAGAATCAGCGAAAAGATCATAACCAAAAATTTTAGTGTTAATGGCACTTAAAAGCAGTCCGTCTTTAGATACGGCAATAGTATTATCTAGTGGTTGAGATGAGGTGGTAATGGGGTAGGCGGTGTCAAGAGCCGACACGTAATCGCCAAGCGCATCAAATTGTGTGTGAATTTGGGGGGATGGTAATTCTTGTGACACAGAGGAGTTGTAATTTTTAAGGGAGGATGTGGTGTTTGTTTTAGCTTGCTTTTTTTTAAGCGCACTGTATTTATGGGCGCCATCGAGCATAGGCATTTCTTGTGGTCTACTCAAAGAAAGGGTGTCTCCAAAGGCATTCAGGGTTTGGGTACTTCTTTTTTTAATACTATAGTGATGTTTAGAATAGCTTAGATTTTGAGCAATGCTAAAAACACATCCCCCCACAAAAAAATACAATACAGTAAATACACGCATAGCTACAAAATTACAAAGAATGATTTAGTTCTCTAGCTATTTGTAATAGCTGATAGAAGCTACGTGACTGTGTTTTGTGAAAATGTAAAAAAAATGTAAAAAAAATTGAAGTTACCCCATTTTTCATTAGAAAACCTTTCATAAACCTCATTATCATTGAATTTTAGAGATTTCACAAGTGAAAAAGAAAATTTTCATAGT
>JAHDCS010000041.1 GCA_020629755.1 Flavobacteriales bacterium
TGATAGAATGGTCATAGCTGCAATAAGTTATTAGGTGTGAAAGCGGATATTCAATAAGACAATAAATAAAATTGACAAATTCAAAACAATACACATCTTTTGATCCACAGAATTTCTAAGTGGTGAAAACATACAAATACACAAAAGGAATAGACAAATTATAAGTAAAAAATTATGGATGTCATTTAACAATGAAAAATTTAATCCTCCTTGCCATCTGTTTTGACGACTATTGGTATAATCGTTTATTTCATCATTGAATCTCCAATACACTTGACCATAGGGTGCACTTCCTTTTTGATAGGCAGACAACCCTTGTCCTATTTCATTTTTTGTCAATTGAATCATCCCATAAAGCGATGATTTGTAAATATTCATCGTCAAATACTTAGTCGTGCTTAAAGAACGCATAATAATATGAGAAAATTCTTTTTGACTCGCATCCCATCCCCCCCATATGATCTAAAACATTGCTGTTAAAAATAAATGCAGCTAAATTGGTAGGCAAAGAGTCTTTAAGGGCACACATTCGATAGGGGTTATCCTTATGACAATGGTCGTCTAAAATTTCTTTTAAAATACCAGTTTCATTCAGGTGTGCTGTCAAAAAAACATGAGAGCTTTTAGACAAAAAAAATGTCTTGTCTACTATAAAATTAACAGAAAGTAAAAACATCCAACTGCTAAATACAGCTAACCCTATAAACTTGACTCTTTTAAAAGAAAAGTTAAATTGCTTTCTTAAGAGGACTATACTTAGAAAAAACACTACCGAAATCATCAGGTGCGATAGATGAGCTGCTATTGAAAATACTAGCAAAACCAATAAGAAAAAAACTTTTGGTTTGAAAGATTTTCTTTGAATAAAAGTATTGAAAAATTTAAAAAAATTAGAGGCGTAAAAAAATCAGGCATTAATTGATTGCTGTACCAACCTATTCCGGAGAAAAAAGTCAAAAAGAGTAAGATAAAAGCAAAAAAAAATCCGAGATATTTTCTAATAAACAGTTTACAAAACTCAAAGACTAAAAATGAGGTGATTGCATTTTGAACAAAAATGACAAACCATGCTGAATATTTAAAAGAAAAAAATCTTAAAAAAAGACCATAGATGATGGGGCGATCGACCGGAACAAAACCTTCAAAGCCACTATATATATATATAGGTGCCCGTATCTGAATATACAAGTGGGAACCCATTGTAGAATCCAATAATTGATAAAATAAGAGCCCCTAAGCAAATATGTTTAAGGTTTTGCAGCATTTAATCTGTATTTAAAAATAGCAAGTTTACTTGAAAAATATTTTTGCACAAATTAAGATAAGAAATGCAAATTTAGGTGATTCTATCCTAAAATTTAGAGATCAAAGCTCTAAAACATTTAATCACAAGTTTTCTATTTTCTTCAGAACCTTTTCAGCTTCTAAAAACTTCTGATCAGCCGCTTTGCGATCTGTTTTAGAGAGCTCAAAATTTTCTTTCATCAGCTTTTCGTATTGCGCTTGCAGCTTTTGTTTTTTGGTCTTTGGTTTTAAAAAATCAAGAAATCCCATCTGTTAGTATTTTTTTTGCTTTTTCAATCAGCTTCCTGAGCTCTGTATCTTGCTTTATAAAACCAATTTTATCCAAAAAGGTTTTAATAAGCGTTTTATTCTCATCCCCCCTAAAACAAAACCCCTGCGCTGCACACAAATACTCTATCGCTAATACAGAACGTACATTCTCAAGTATTTTTAAAAGTTTTGTAGCGCCATTGGCGCCCATACTCACATGGTCTTCTTGCCCATTAGACGAATCAATAGTATCCACACTTGAGGGCGTAGCCAACTGTTTGTTTTGGCTCACCATACTAGCAGCGGTATATTGGGCAATCATGAGCCCTGAATGGATGCCTGGCTTAGGGGTTAAAAACAAAGGCAATCCTCTGCTTCCAGAGAGCAGTTTAAAGACTCTTCTCTCAGATATCGAGGCCATTTCACAAAGCGCAATTGCCAATGAGTCAAAGGTAAGAGCTAAAGGCTCTCCATGAAAATTACCTCCTGAAATAATCTTTTTTTCTTTGGCAAAGATGGTCGGATTATCCGTCACCGCATTCAATTCATGCTCAATACTGGTTTTAGCAAAACCTATCTGATCATACACCGCCCCCAACACCTGAGGGATACATCTAAAAGAATAGGGATCTTGCAAATGTTTGGCCTTTTTTGAATCATAAAACCCTTTCAGGTTTTCTCTTATCTTTTTAGCCACATAGATCTGCCCCTTTTGTCTTCGAATAGCCATTAAATCTTGATCAAAAGAAGCCAAAGTACCTTCAAAAGAAAGCAACGAAAGCCCTGCAATCTCAAGGGCTTTATCAAATAAATTTTCAATCTGAAACAGCGCAAATACCCCATGTGCCAGCATAAACTGTGTGCCATTTATAAGCGCTAAACCTTCTTTACTTTTTAGGGGTAAAGGCTCGATTTTAAACCGATGGTGCATCTCTTGAGCCGATAGTTTTACATCATCCACCCAAACATCCCCCCGACCAATCAAAGGCAATGCTAAATGGGCCAAAGGCGCTAAATCACCAGAAGCTCCTAAAGAGCCCTGATCATACACAACTGGCAAAATAGCCTGGTTGTAGAAAAACAACAAACGCTCCAATAACTCTACTCTAACACCTGAATACCCTTTAGAAAGCGCGATAATCTTGGTTAGCAGCATCCATTTAACCACTTCTTTTGGCGTTTCACTCCCCTGCCCGGCAGCATGTGAAAGCAAAAGATTTTCTTGCAATTTTTCTAAATCAGAATCGTCAATTTTTTGGGTATAAAGTGCGCCAAATCCGGTATTGACTCCATAAAACATACCTCCCTTTTGAATTTCAGAATCAAGAAAGGCTCTAGAGTCTTCAACAGCTTTTATCACCTGTGCACTCAAGCATAAAGGCTGTTTTGAAGCGAACAATGCCTTTATCTCTTTAAGGGTATAGGCTTTAAGCTCAATGGTCATTTTTTGAATTCAAAAGTGAAATAATCGCTTCAAGTGAAAGCTTCTGAGTCTCCCCAGAGGCCATGTTTTTTATAGGCAAAAGTGCCCCTCCTATCTCCTCTGAACCAATGCTCAGCACGTGCGGAATATTTTTGGCATGCGCATAGCTGAACTGCTTTTTCATTTTAACCCGCTCTAAATACACCTCACAAGCAATCCCTTCTGCGCGTAGTTTAGCGGCTATGTTTTGTGCGTATTTCACTTCCTGCTCGCCAAAATTAGCAAAGAGCACCTGAGCCGAAGCGCTTGTATTTTGATCAAAAAGCCCTTTTTGCTCGAGCAAATCATAAATCCGATCTGCCCCAAATGAAATACCAACCCCAGACATCCCCTCTAAACCAAACAGACTGGTCAAATCATCGTAGCGGCCTCCACCACAAATAGACGACTTAAAATCGGGATGCGTCACTTCAAAAATAGCCCCAGTGTAATAATTAAGCCCTCTGGCCAATGATAAGTCGAGTTTTAATCCTTTTATATTTAGCGCCTTTGCCATATCAAATAAAAACTGCAATTCTTCTACCCCTTTTAGCCCGTCTGGAATCTGCGCAAAGGTGTCTGTTAAACTCTCAAATAATACTGAAGGATTGCCTGTGAGGGTAATAATATCTACCAACTTTTTAATCTGATCATCCGCAAAGCCAATAGAAGAAAGCTCTTCACACACTTTTCTGAGTCCGATTTTATCGAGTTTATCAATGATGACGGTCATTTCAATTAAACGCTCTTCAGCATTTAAATACTGCGCCAAGGCCATCAAAATTTTACGATTATTCAAACGCACCTCAACCCCTGAAAGACCCAAGCGATCAAACACCGTTTCTATAATTTGCAACAGCTCAACCTCTGCATGCAGACTCTCTGTGCCTATACAATCGACATCGCACTGGTAAAATTCTCTATACCGTCCCTTTTGCGGACGATCTGCACGCCACACCGGCTGCATTTGATAGCGCTTAAACGGAAAACTCAAATCAGAACGGTGCTGCACTACAAAACGCGCAAAGGGCACCGTTAAATCATAACGCAAAGCCTGATCGGCAAAGTCATTTCCGCTCTGAAGCGCGGCTTTAAACTTATCGCCCCGTTTTAAAATTTTAAATATCAACCGATCGCCCTCTTCGCCGTACTTGCCCAAAAGTGTCTGCAAATGCTCCATGGCGGGCGTCTCTATCGGATCATACCCATGGCTTTCAAACACCGCTTTTATGGTATCAAACAAATAGGCTCTTTTCTTAGCCTCACTGGGCAAAAAATCACGTGTTCCCTTTGGTATAGATGCTTTACTCATAGTGTGATTCGGGGCTTCCCTTTTGCCCTTGGCAAAGGTCGGGCTATGCAGGGCTCCGCTTCGCTGCGGTACTCAACGTACCCCTTTGGGGCCCTTTCTATCCCTAAGCCGGGGCTTTTAGGTACGTACTAGTTTTTTGTATTTAATGGCCTTGGGTACTATATCAGCGCCCAGGCGTTTTTTACGATTTTCTTCATACTCTGAATATCCTCCTTCAAAATAATAGACCGAAGAATTGCCTTCAAACGCTAAGATATGTGTGCAAATACGGTCTAAAAACCATCGGTCGTGTGAGATCACAACAGCACAACCTGCAAAATTTTCAATGCCTTCTTCAAGCGCTCTTAGGGTATTGACATCAATATCATTGGTCGGCTCATCTAATAAGAGCACATTGGCCTGGGTTTTTAACGTCATGGCCAAATGAAGACGATTACGCTCTCCGCCAGACAAAACACCTACTTTCTTTTTTTGATCTGACCCCGTAAAGTTAAAGCGCGACACATAGGCTCTAGAGTTGATAGACTGTCCGCCTATATCGATGGTTTCATGCCCCCCAGACACCACTTCGTACACAGACTTATTCGGATCAAGCTCGGCATGGGTTTGATCGACATAGCCCAGTTCAACCGTTTCGCCTACTTCAAAATTTCCATCATCTGGCGTTTCAAGCCCCATGATCATTTTAAATAGCGTGGTTTTACCAGCCCCATTAGGGCCAATGACCCCCACAATGCCATTAGGAGGTAAAGTAAAGTTTAAATCTTCAAACAAAAGTTTCTCCCCAAAGGCCTTACTGACCCCATGAGCTTCAATCACCTTATTGCCTAAACGGCCGCCATTAGGAATCGGGATCTCCAGTTTGGCTTCTTTGGTTTTTACATCTTGGTTTAAAAGAGTATCGTAATTCTTTAAACGCGCCTTGCCTTTGCTTTGGCGCCCTTTTTGGCCTTGTCTGATCCAATCAAGCTCGCGTGAAAGGGCTTTTTGACGTTTGCTTTCGGTTTTTTCTTCATTAGCCAAACGCTTTTGTTTCTGTTCGAGCCACTCGGCATAATTGCCTTTCCACGGAATCCCTTCGCCTCTATCCAGTTCAAGAATCCAGCCCGCTACATTGTCTAAGAAATAACGATCGTGTGTCACGGCAATCACCGTGCCTTTGTACTGTTGTAAGTGCTGTTCAAGCCAGTGCACAGACTCGGCATCTAAGTGGTTGGTAGGTTCATCCAGTAAAAGAACATCTGGCTCTTGTAATAAAATACGGCACAAGGCTACTCTGCGGCGCTCTCCCCCAGATAGATTTTTAATAGGCGTATCCGCTGCAGGTGTTCTAAGGGCATCCATTGCAATTTGCAATTTGGTGTCTAAATTCCAGGCATCTGTCGCATCTATTTTTTCTTGTACAGCTGCCTGCCTATCAATAAGCGCTTGCATTTTATCAGGATCATCCAAAATCTCTTGCTCAGAAAATTTTTGGTTGATCTCTTCAAATTCTTCTAAAAGCCTGACTGTTTCACTGGCGCCTTCTTTGACAATTTCTAGCACGGTTTTAGTCTCATCCAGTTTAGGCTCTTGATGCAACATACCAACAGAATATCCATCCGAAAACACTACTTCGCCTTGGTAATTTTCATCTTCGCCTGCGATAATACGCATTAAGGTAGATTTACCTGCACCATTTAAACCCAGAACGCCAATTTTAGCCCCATAGTAGAAACTCAAATAAATGTTCTTTAAAATCTGCTTGCCCTCAGGTGTAGTCTTAGAGAGATTCACCATTGAGAATATTATTTTCTTATCGTCTGCCATATCACTGGCAAAGATAGTGAAGATAAAGGGTTTTCAAAGGCTTGCGCAATGTATTTATAATCCTCCCTAAAAATAAAAGATATAAACACTTGCATTGTTAATAGTTTTACTATTATATTTGTAATTAATACTTCTGTTATGAATAAGCTTCTATCGAATATTAAAATTGCTGTACATCCATTTACCTATATCAAAGATCCAGAATCGAGTGCGCTTGGTAAAAAAATAATCACAGGCAGCATTACCCTTATTAACAAAATAGGCTTCGAAGAGTTTAACTTTAAAAAATTGGCACAAGATATAGAAAGTACAGAAGCCTCAGTTTATCGCTATTTTGAAAGCAAACACAAATTATTACTTTATTTAATTACATGGTATTGGTCATGGCTAGAGTATAAATTAGTGTTCTCAACAGCAAATGTGACTCCCCCAAAAGCAAAACTTAAAAAAGCCATAGAAGTACTTACTGAAAAAATTACTGAAGACAATAATTTCACGCACATCAACGAGGTTAAATTACAATCTATTGTATTTGAAGATGCTTCAAAAGCCTATTTAACAAGAGAGGTCGATAAAGAAAACAAAGAAGGGGTGTTTTTAGGGTACAAACAACTTGTTCAGCGCGTTTGTGATATTATTTCAGAGATGAACCCAAATTATAAATACCCGCATATGCTCATCTCAACTGTTATTGAAGGGGCACATCTGCAGCGCTATTATGCAGATCACTTACCTAGACTTACTGATAGCATTAAAGGAGAAGATTCTGTAGTGCAATTTTATACCCAACTGGTTTTAAAAAATGTAGAAAACTAATATGCCTATTCCATCGCCCATAAGACGATTCTTGTTAATGCTCAAGCCAGACACCAAAGAGATTCGGAATATTTATATCTTTTCTATTTTTAGCGGGATCATCAATCTTTCACTTCCTTTAGGCATTCAATCTATTGTGAATTTAATACAAGGCGGCAGTGTTAATACAGCTTGGCTTATTTTATTACTTATTGTTGTTTGCGGAGTCATTGCTACAGGTATTCTGCAAATTTCTCAGCTTAAGATTTCTGAAAACCTTCAGAAAAAAATATTTGCCCGAGCGGCCTTTGAATTTGCCTATAGAATTCCAAAAATTAGATTAGAAGATCTTTTCAGAAGACATGCCCCAGAGCTTATGAACCGGTTTTTTGATATTATTTCTATTCAAAAAGGACTCTCAAAGCTTTTAATTGATTTTTCAACTGCCTTTTTACAAATTGTCTTTGGCTTATTGCTACTTAGTTTATACCATCCATTTTTTATACTTTTTTCACTTTCATTACTTTTAACAACCTATGTTATTTTCAGGTTTACCGCTCAAAAAGGGCTAGCCACAAGTTTGCGCGAATCTGGGTTTAAATACAAAGTAGTGCACTGGCTAGAAGAAGTCGCCAGAACATCCAATTCTTTTAAACTTGCTGGCTCGACTAATTTAGCTTTAGACAAAACCAACCAAGTGGTAGAACAATATCTTGGCGCTAGAGAAAATCACTTTAAAATTTTAGTTAATCAATATATTTTAATGATAGGCCTCAAAGCTTTGATAGTACTTGGTCTTTTAGCTGTAGGCGGATTTTTAGTGATGGAACAGCAAATGAATATTGGGCAATTTGTAGCTGCAGAAGTTATCATCATTCTTATACTTAGCTCTCTTGAAAAGATTGTGATGAGCCTTGAAACTATTTATGATGTTATTACTTCAGTAGAAAAGATTGGTCAAGTAACTGATCTTAAATTAGACAGAAAAGAAGGTTTAGAAATTCAAGAAGGTGAAACATCAATGCATATCGAACTCGATGAATTAAGCTTTCAATATCCCCACTCTTCTAAAATGACTTTACAGGATATTTCTCTTATAATAAAACCTTCACAAAGAATTGTATTGTATGGAGATAATGGCTCTGGAAAGAGCACACTCTTAAAGCTCTTAGCCGGACTTTACCAAGATTACAAAGGAGCCATAAAATTTAACAATATTGATTACAAAAGAATGAATACGGAGGTTTTACATTCGCAAATTGGTGATTGCCTAAGTCAAGAATTATTGTTTGAAGGCAGTATCCTAGAAAACATTTCAATGGGCAGAGCGCGCGCAACTGAAGAGAATATCAGATGGGCCATACAGCATCTATTTTTAGATCATTATATTAACAGCCTTGAGTATGGACTAGATACGCATATTGAACCTGAGGGTAAAAACTTACCTGAGAGTATCATACAAAAACTTTTATTGGCAAGAAGTATTGCAGATAAACCCTCTCTTCTTTTAATTGAGGATGCCTTTGAGCACATAGACGCCAAACAACACGATCAAATTATTGATTTTCTCATCCACCCATCAAACCCATGGACACTTGTTGCAGTTTCATCCGATAAGTACTTAGCTAAAAAAGTAGATAACATTATTTTTTTAGAATACGGTAAAATCAAAGAAATCAGCGATTTCTCTTCACTTTCAGACAACTCTTTTTTACGTTAATGTTAAATATTTCTAGCAATAAAATAGCTCGGTTTGTACCCAAAGAAAAGTTTGCAGCTCTATCGTATGCAGAAAGCTTAAGCTCAGGAAAAATTGTTCAAAAATTTCTTGTCGTATTTGGTGTAGTCCTTTTATTATTTGCATTTTTACCTTGGACTCAAAACATCAGAAGCAAAGGTTCAGTCACCGCTCTACGTCCCGAACAAAGACCTCAAAAAGTCAACACAGCTATAACCTCAAGAATAAAAAGCTGGCATGTCAAAGAAGGTGATTTTGTTTCTGCGGGTGATACCCTTTTAATACTCAGCGAAACCAAATCAGAATACTTAGATCCGAATCTAGTTTCAAGAACACAAGACCAAGTAAACGCCAAAAAAAAATCGGTTGATTTATACCACCAAAAAACCTCAGCTCTAACAAATCAAATGAGTCGTTTAATAGAGAACAAACAACTTAAAACACAACAAGCTATAAACAAAATTAAACAAGCGCACTACAAGGTTAAAACAGACAGCATGGAACTCATTGCAGCTAAAAACACACAAGAGATTGCTCAAAAACAGTTCGATCGTATTAATACACTTTATCAAGATGGCTTAAAATCAAAAACTGATTTAGAACTTAAGAATGTGTCGCTTCAAAAAGCGCTAGCAAATTTAACAGCCAAAGAAAATAAACTGCTCACTTCTAAGAATGAACTAACAAATGCTAAACTCGCTTTAAATTCAACTATCGCAGAATACGATCAAAAAATAGCAAAGGCATCATCCGATAAACTAGGAAATGAATCGGCAGCCTTTCAAGCTACTGCTCAAGCCAGTAAACTTGAAAATACTCTTTCAAACTATAGCATTAGAAATCAAATGTATGTCATAAGAGCTCCACAAGATGGGTATGTTACAAAAATTATATCTACCGGAATTGGCGAAATTTTAAAAGAAGGTCAAAATATTTTAACAATCATGCCGGCCCACTACGATTTGGCAGTTGAAAGTTATATTGACCCTATAGATTTACCTTTAGTACACAAAGGGCAAGAAATTAGAATTCAATTTGATGGTTGGCCTGCAATTGTATTTTCCGGGTGGCCTGATGCCAGCTATGGAACATTCAAAGGCAAAATATTTGCAATTGATAATTACATAAGCGATAATGGCAAATATAGAGTGCTGGCCATTCCAGACAGCAGTGCTCACAAATGGCCAGATGCGCTTAGAGTTGGATCTGCCACTAACAGCATCATGCTTTTAAAAGATGTTCAAATTTGGTATGAAATCTGGAGACAGATCAATAGTTTTCCGCCCGATTATTACATCAAAAACCCAGAAAACAAAACAGAAAAATGATCAGATGGGTTTCTTTTTTATTAGGGTGTATTGGTGGATCGCTTGCCCTTAAAGCAGACACTTTAAGCTATGCGAAATATATAGAAATAGTAGAAAAGAATCATCCGGTTGTACTTAGATCATCTCTTTACAATGCCATCGCAAAATCTCAAGTAACATTATCCAGGGGGGATATGGATCCAAAAATAACAGGAGATCTGCGCCAGAAATACTTTGACGAAAAAAATTATTATTCATTATTAGATGCTGGGCTGAAAATTCCTACTTGGCTGGGCACTGATTTTTTAGTGGGTTTTAATCAAAACAGAGGGTTCCTATTAAACCCAGAAGAAACAATTAATCAAAATGGTCTGTGGTATGCTGGGCTAGAGACTAAAATTGGCAACGGACTTTTAATGGATAAGCGCAGAATGGCTATAAAATCTGCTGTTATAGAAGCACAGCGAACAAGTATTGAACAAGAGTATGAAAAAACACTTCTTCTTGTTAAAGCCTCTAATGACTACTTTCATTGGCAAGCATCCTGGTATATTCTTGAAGCCTATAAAACCTATTTAAAAAACGCACAAGCTCGTTTTTTATTTGTAAAAAAAGAGCACAACGCCGGCAATAAGCCTGCAATAGATACCACTGAAGCATTCATACAGTTCACCAATGCTACAATGGCCTTTACTGATGCAAAACTCACCTACAACAATGCATTAGCTCAAATCAATATCCATTTATGGTTAGAAGGCAATATACCTCTTGAACTTTCCGAAAACGTATTGCCTGAAGACTATAAAAACACAAAATTAAATTTACAATTCATTCCTGCATCTCTAGATTACACTCATTTAGAACAACACCCTCTTGTTATAGACTATGATTTAAAAAATCAATACTACCAACTAAAACAACGACTTGCACAAGAATCACTAAAGCCAAGTTTAAATATCAAGTACAATCTACTCAGCAATAATAGCTCTTCTAATAGACCAGAGGCTTTTGCCTGGAACGACTACAAATGGATGGCGGGTGTAAGTATGCCTCTTTTTTTCAGAAAAGGCATTGGCGCACTAAAAGCAGCCAAAACAAATTTGGCTATTAATGAAATTAGTCAAAAAGAAAAACTATTTCAGCTACAAATAAAACGTGAACAAACCTTAAACGCCATAAATACATTAAACGAACAAACACGTAACGCCACCATAAATACGGCAAACTATTTACAACTCTTTCAGGCCGAACAAACCCTCTTTACGATTGGTGAAAGCTCTTTATTTTTAATTAATTCAAGAGAAAACAAGTATATTGAAGCTCAGATAAAGCAGTATCAAATTTATCAGAAATTCTTTGAGAAAAAAGTGCGCCTTAATCTTTATTAGATCTGACCCTTAAAATTTTGTCTAAGTCTTATCAAGCTGTTTGATAATTTGATTATAAACAGTGCTTTTAGCATAGTTTTCAACTTCAAGCTCTTCGCCAATCAATAAGCCATACAACTCTAGATATTTATCGGACACCTCTTTAATAAATGCATCTGGCATTTCTGGCATTACTTGCCCTTCTTTGCCCTGAAAATTATTAGCCATTAGCCACTCTCTCACAAACTCTTTAGAAAGTTGTTTTTGTTTTTCACCTTTTTCTTGGCGCTCTGCATATCCCTCCAAAAAATAATATCGAGAAGAATCTGGCGTGAAACACTCATCAATAAGCATAATTTCGCCTTTGTTGTTTTTGCCAAATTCAAACTTGGTATCCACTAAAATAAGTCCTCTAGTTTTGGCATATATTGACCCAAAAGCAAAAAGCTTTAATGCATAATTTTCTAGCACTTGATACTCTTTTTCAGCAACTATATTTTGAGCGATAATGTCTTCTCTAGAAATATCTAAATCATGGCCTTGATCTGCTTTTGTAGTGGGCGTAATAATAGGCTGAGGTAGCTGATCTGCTTCTTGTAAGCCTTCTGGCAATGCAACCCCACATACTTTTCTTTTGCCTGCCTTATATTCTCGGGCTGCATGGCCGGCTAAATACCCACGGACTACCATTTCAACTTTAAAGGGGGTGCAATTTTGCCCTATAGATACATGATTTAGCGGAACAGATTCTAACCAATTAGGTACAATGTCTTTGGTGTTCTCAAGAAAAAAAGCCGCTATTTTATTTAGAACCTGCCCTTTATAGGGGATTTCTCTGGGAAGGATATGATCAAAGGCCGATATTCGGTCTGAAGTAACACAAATTAAACGCTCATCACCAAGAGTATACACATCTCTGACTTTGCCTTTGTAAAAATAGGATTGGTTTTCAAATTTATAGGACATTTGTAACAAAAATTAAATAATGCATTACCTGTGTAAACATAATCATAAAAAAATGAAGATTAAATATTTATTTACTTTAGGCTTGTTTTTGAGTTGCCAATTGTTGTTTGCTCAGAAGATCACAACTGAGCAAACTATTTTAGGTTTAGGAAAATCATACGAATTTGATTTAGATATGCTCAAAGATCACCAAAAACAAATATTTCCTGACAATCTTGGATATAGCAGAGTCTATTCTGAAGGTTTAGTCGTTAGTGACTCAAAAATTTTAGGTACTACTAATATGAACTTTAGAACAGCTGAATCACTGTTTAATACATTAATCTCAAATAATAAATCTATCTATTTTTACAATCTCTCGCTTCCCTTAAATCACAGAAATTCTTTACTAAATACTCTTCCATTAAACAGAGAGCAAATTGCAGAAAAAATGACTGAAGAGTGGGCTGATTTTGTTGATTCATCATCTATTCTCATTGAAAAACAAAGAAGCGTACACAGAACTATTGACCGAGTAGATCTTATTTCTAAGATAGCATATAGTTCGAAATCAAATGAAATAACATTCATACCTCAGGCCTACCTATTTCTATCTAAAAGTTATGATAACCAGTTTGGGGATGGCACAATATTAATGGGGTATCAAAGAATGTTTATTTGCCCTATTGGTAGTAATAGTTTAGATAGTGATTTTTTTCAAAATTGCAATTCAAAAACTTTTGAGAATACTGATTATTCAATGATTTATACAATCACAACGCCATTAATTATTGATTCAAGCTCATTAGAAAATATTATCTACCCAGGTCCTTTTTTAAAAAACAAAATTACCAATGAACAAAATTTGATTGACCTACTATATTGGGATTTATTTGACTTAAAATTAGATGCATATCAGTTAGATGGCAAAAAACTGACTGACAATCATTATGTTTTTTCTGATTTACAAACCGTACAAGGTTTTACTTAAGGTTTGACCATAAATCTGAGTTGTCTGAAAAAATTATATTCAAACTCACTTTTAATCCAAAAACTTTAGCTACAAATCCACCAACCTTAGAAGGAATCTATTTACTCGAAAAAATAAGAGATCAGAACAAGCAAATTCAAGAAAAGAAAAAGGTGTTTATAAAGTGTAAGAATGTATATTGAATCTTGAATAGAAGTCTTTCTAAAAAAGCTTTATCAACCGTGTATTTACTCAAAAAACCATTTTACATCCACCGAAAAATAATTAGGCCTAGTGCCATAATTTCTAAATGTTGAAAATAACATGTTTGAAGATTCAGTTTTAGAATTATAGAAAGTGCTAAAAAATAGCTGATACGATGCGCCTATATAAAGCATTCCGGTTTCAAATCCTCTGAACTCAACACCATAACTCATACTCACAGAAGGCTGAAACCAAGAGGTCCGTCTTGAAAAAGTATACATCAAGGAGTCTCCGTTTTCATATTCTTCTGTGGCAAAGAAATTGCACCCGATTCCAAGGCCGGCAGAAGAATATATATTGTCATTGAAAGGTATGTACTTTAAGCCATGCAATGGCACTTCATAACTGACTATATTATACTGGTTATTAAACCTATTTGCATCCGTAGTGACCTGAAAAGCTAAGGTGCGTTTGATATAAAATATCCCCCCTTCAAAGGCCCAATTTTTATCAAAGTTTTTTCTAATGTTCATGCCAAATCCAACACTGGGTTTATTGCGCACCGATAAACTGGCCCTGGCACTATCTATGCTTTCAATGGTACTGGTTCTAAAAATACTATTTGGAACAAGGGTTTTAATCACCAATCCGCCATAGGTTTTCTTATTTTGGTTTTGAGCAAAAAGCCCCATCCCCCCAAAAAAACAAAAAATCCCCATTACCCATATTCTCATTGACGCTTGATTTTAAGATTAAAAAAAGCAAACACCAAGGTCATAAGTGGGCTTAAGAGATTAAAAAAACAAAAGGGCAAAAAGGCCCAAGTCGACAAACCAAAAAGTGCAGCATGATAGGCTCCACAGGTATTCCATGGCACTAAAACGGAGGTGACCGTACCAGAATCTTCAAGGGTCCTTGTAAGGTTAGCACCATCTAAACCAAGATCAGAATACGCCTTTTTAAACATCTTGCCAGGCACCACCACTGCCAAGTACTGATCAGAGGCCGTTACATTAAAAAACAAACAGGTACTCACATTTCTAAATACTAAACCAAAAGCAGAAGAAACCCCCTTGAGCATTGCTGAAGAGATACGCGCAAGCATTCCGGTCGCTTCCATGGCGCCTCCAAAAATCATCGCGCAGATAATCAACCATACGGTATTTAACATGCCCACCATGCCTTTAGCCGAGACTAAATCATTCACTTTGGCATTGCCCGTGTCAATGTCAATACCCATCATAGCGGCTTGCACTACTGTTTTATAGGCTTTCTGCAAATAGGTACCTGAATCTGAGAGCGTATGAATCAAATTACTTTGGCACAGTATCGCTAAAATACCAGCCAAAAACATCCCGAAAAAAAGCACCGCCAAGGTAGGCATTTTCTTAGCAATTAAAACCACCACAATAACCGGAACTAAAAACAAAACCGGATGAATAAAAAAATGTGCAGACAACACGCCTTGAAACACTTCTACGCTTGACGGATCAAAACGTTTCGCTTGATCAAAGCCTAAAAACAAAAACAGCACTAAAGTGATCAAAATAGACGGAACTGTGGTATAAAGCATATATCTGATATGCGAAAACAAAGGTACTTCGCCCATGGCTGCCGCTAAATTAGTGGTGTCAGATAAGGGCGAGAGTTTATCGCCAAAATACGCGCCTGATATCACCGCGCCAATCGTCATTTCTGGGCTAATGCCCATGGCTTTGCCCACGCCTAAAAGCGCCACACCAATAGTACCTGAGGTAGACCAAGAGCTGCCCGTCGCGATAGAAACAACCGTACAAATTAAGCAGGTACTTATTAAAAAAAACTGCGGAGAAAGGATGTTTAACCCATAATAGACCAAAGCAGGCACAATGCCACTCAATACCCAAGTGCCGATAAGAGCGCCAATCAAAAGCAAAATAAAAATAGCGCCCAATGCCAATTTTACATTATCGACCATCTTTTCTTGTACATGACTCCAAGTCGTTTGTTTTATGCCTAATAAAATGGCTGTTACAGCCGATAAAATCAAAGCGAGCTGATTCGGACCATATGAAGCATCGTCCTTAAACACAAAGACATTTAAGGTCAGTAGTGCCATAAGCACCACAACCGGAATTAAAGATAGCAATAGCCTCATAACAAATAGAAGAGCACAAAGATACGAATTGTATTTGGCTTATTTTTCTTATTTTTAGACCCTTATGTTAAAAGGTAAAATATCTAAAATAGACTTAGCGAAGCAAAAAATTGCAGCGCTTACCCAACACACCAAAGAAAATAAAACGAAAGCTTTCTTTCAACTCCTCACCTCTTTCGGCCCCTTTGTGCTGTTGTGGGTTTTAATGTACAAGGCTCTTGACTACAGCTATCTAATCACCTTTTTACTTGGGGTAGTGAACGCCTTTTTTTTGGTACGTATTTTTATAATTCAGCACGATTGTGGGCATCGGTCATTTTTAAAAAATACACGCCTAAGAAATGCCGTAGGCTATGCCTGTAGCTTTTTAAGTACCATTCCTTATAAGTATTGGTCTTCTGCACATCAGGTGCACCACACCAATAACGGAAAACTAGAGCTCAGAGACATTGGCGACTTGCCTACCATGACGGTTGAAGAGTATGCACAAGCCAGCAAAATCAAACAGTTTTTATACCGCATTTACCGCTCGCCATTTGTACTTTTTGGCCTGGTGCCTTTGTTTTATATGCTAATTAACATCAGATTGCCATTGATCAATTTAGTGAGCTTTAAGAAAAAGACATGGCCTTTAATGTTGTTCAACATGCTTATGTTGATAGGCTTAGCTGGCTGTATTTATGTGTTTGACGCTCTAAAGTTTATCCTGACGCACGGAACGGTTGTCGGATTATTCTCAATTATTGCGATCTGGTTTTTTTATGTGCAGCACCAGCACGAAAAGGCTTACAAGCATTGGGCTAAAAACTGGGATTACCTTACAAGTGCTTTAAAGGGCAGCACCTACTATAAATTACCCGGTATTTTCAGGTGGCTAACAGGCAATATTGGTCTGCATCATCTGCACCACTTAAACCCAGCCATTCCGAACTATAATCTTAAGAAATGCCTAGATCAAAACAGCTGGATCAATCGCCATGCTACAATCATTACTTTTTGGCAAAGCCTAAAGCTTATGCAAAACAAACTCTGGGACGAAGCCACCGAGCGCATGATTACTTTCAGAGAGTTTTACGCTCTTAAAAGGTTAGGCTACGTTTAACTGCAGCTTTTCTAGAATCTTATTTTGGGGGTGCCCCCTAAAGGGGTCGGGCTAATCAGGGGTCCGCTTTGCTTCCGTGCTGCGCACCTAGACCGGTGGTCTAGCCCTTAATATCCCTCACCCAGAGCTTTGGAGATTATATGTTTTATTGTTGGAGTTACCCCGTTTTTTTTAGTTATTTTCTTCTATCCTTATTTTTTGTCCTTTTCCTTGAAGAAAAGAACGAAAATTCAAGCCAAGAATGAAGCTATCTGCCCACCTCTAGAAAATGTAGCCCACAAGGCCAGCCCTGCAAAGCCACATTTTCTATTCACCTTCAACCCACGCCCGCCATTCTTGGCAGGCCAGCGCACTTTTGAACGCACTGTGAAAATTTTCTTTTTCACTTGTGAAATCTCTAAAATTCAATGATAATAAGGTTTATGAAAGGTTTTCTAATGAAAAATGGGGTGACTCCAGGTTTTATTGGTATTGACTCGCTTTACTCTATTTAGTAATTTTGATTTTCAAAATATAATTTTAATGAAAACATTATTAACTATAACTTTAGGATTTATTACAATTGCAAGCTCTGCTCAAGACATTATAAAATTAAGGTCAGGTACTTTTATTGAAGTAAAAGTCTCAGAAATTGAACAAGACAAAGTCAGATATAAAAAAACCAACAATATAAATGGCCCTTCATACTCTAATCTAAAGTCAGAGATAGAATATATTAAATTTGAAAATGGTCAAAAAGAAATTTTTCCTCAAAATACACAAAGAGGAGACTATACAAAAGTTCCAAACCAAGATGCCTCTAGCAGAACCCAGAACTCTTCTTATGAAAATCAGCGCGTTGTGCAGCCGCCAGTCAACGATGGCATAGGAATTGCTGAGGTCAATAAAATAAATGGCATTGACGTCTATTGTATGAATGCTCCATTGATTCCATACACTAATGCTTTCTCTGGCGGAAGTCTTGAGTCTGATATTGACTTAAAGTCCATAGTATGGGGAGGTCTTGCTAGAGAAGATGTTGCCGGAAAAATGAATAAAATAGTCAATGTTACTTTAAAAAAAGCAGACAAAGAAGGTGTTAGAGTTGATGCAATCATCTATTCAGGAGGCAGAAGAGCAATTGCCATTAAGTATGTTGGCAGTAACATACCTGGTATTTCTTTAGCAAAAGTTCAACGTATTAACAATGTTGAACTATATGCAATGAGCGAGCCTGCAAATAAAAAATATACCATACTAAACGAAGGAAAAGCTAAATCTGGCGGTTTTACATCAATGGCAAGTTATGGTCTTTTAAATAGCACCATAGACCAAGACCTTAAAAAAATGGTTGAACGTTTAGACGGAAATAAAAAGAAAAAAATTGATGCTGTAATCTACTCTACTGGCAAAAAAGGAGTTGGCATAAAGTTCAATTAAAAACTTTTACCATAGCAAAAAGGTTAAGCTTATGGTTGGCTTTTTTGCTTTTATTATTTCGTATTTTTGGGTATGCGATTTTTAGTACTTCCTTTTTTTGTAGGTACCCTTACTCTTTGTGTTGGGCAAAATACTATTGATCCATCCGGAAAAAAACAAGGCAAATGGCAAGAATACTACCCTAATGATGCCCTAAAATATTCAGGGCATTACAAAGACGATAAACCCACAGGCATATTTATGAATTACGATAAAACTGGCAAGCTCATCTCAAAGCTCGACTATCAAGAGCAAGGTGTTCAGGCCATCTTTTATCATGCAAATGAGCAAAAAAAAGCAACTGGCTCTTATCTAAACAAATTAAAAGAAGGCCAGTGGCTGTACTTTAACCCTACGGGTGATAAAATCAGTGAAGAATCTTTTGAAAGAGGCAAAAAAAATGGCCCTTCAATCACCTATTACAATGACGGACAAATTGCTCAAATAGACACCTTTGATTATGATGTTCAGACGGGCACACAGATTAAGTATTTCAAAAGCGGAAAAATCAAACAATCTATTGGCTTTGTAGATGGTATTCAAGAGGGCAAATACCGAGAATACTATTCAAATGGCAATTACAAAACAGCCGGTATACACTCCAACGGTCTTCAAGAAGGCAAATGGATTTTTTACAATGAAGATGGTTCTACTCATGTGCGCGAACAGTACTCAAAAGGCACACGTATTTCACAAGAAAAAGTGAATGGTGAATTCAAAACCTATTACGAAGACAAACCTGATATTTTAAAAGAAGTTTGCAAATACAAAGACGGCAAAAAAGAAGGCTCCTTTATTGAATTTTATAAAGTAGGGGGCTATCAATTAATAGACAAGACTTTTCAGGCAAACCCCATGGCAGAGCCAACAGTAGAGAAAGTACGCGTCTTTGTAGGCGAGCAAATTAAATCAAAAGGGCTTTATAAAAACGGACTGCGGCATGGCACTATAAAAAACTATAACAAACAAGGGGAATTGGTGAGCGAAGAAACATACAATAAGGGGCAAAAAATTGAGTAAACACGGTAAAATATTAGTCGCTATGAGCGGTGGGGTCGACAGCTCTGTCACCGCCATGCTTTTGCACGAACAAGGCTATCAGGTGGTTGGACTGACCATGAAAACCTGGGATTATGCCTCTTCGGGTACATCTAAAAAAGAAACGGGCTGTTGCTCATTAGACTCTATTAATGATGCCAGAAACATGGCTGTTGAAAAAGGCTTTCATCATTTTATTTTAGACATCAGAGAAGAATTTGGCGAGGCTATCATTGACAATTTTGTAGATGAGTACATGGCGGGCAGAACCCCAAATCCTTGTATTTTGTGTAATACGCACATTAAATGGGAGGCCTTATTGAAACGTGCCGACCAGCTCGATTGTGAATTCATTGCCACGGGGCACTACGCTCAAGTAAGAGAAGAAAACGCCCGTTTTATTATTTCTAAAGGCAAAGACGCGCACAAAGACCAATCTTATGTGTTATGGGGGCTCTCACAAGAATGTTTGTCGCGAACTAAATTTCCGATCGGTGGGTTTACAAAACCTCAAATCAGACAAATGGCCCTTGACAGCGGATTCGAAGCACTGGCTAATAAATCTGAAAGCTATGAAATTTGTTTTGTACCCGATAACGACTACAGAAGCTTTTTAAAACGCCGTGTAAAAGGCCTTGAAGAAAAAGTGGCAGGAGGTAATTTTGTTGACTCAAAAGGCAATATCATTGGCCAACACAAAGGCTATCCTTTTTATACCATTGGGCAAAGAAAAGGTCTCGACATTGCTTTTGGCGAACCAAGATATGTCACTAGAATAGATGAAAGCCGCAACGAAGTTGAACTAGGTAAAAAAGAAGACTTAAACCGTACGAAACTATGGGTAAAAAACACGAATTTCTCTAAAATTGAAGCTTTAGAATCTACCCTAGAAGCCGTGACTAAAATCAGATATAAAGACCAAGGGCAACTCAGCTTAATTAAACCCGACAAGGATTTAGTAAATGTTGAATTTTTAGCCCCAGTCCAAGGCATTGCGCCCGGCCAGTCTGCTGTGTTTTATCAAGGCAACGATGTATTAGGCGGCGGCTTTATCTCTAAAAAAATATCCTATGAATAATCTAACTTACCTCTTGGTTTCAGCTTTTATTATTCTGGGGGGATGTAAAAAACAAACCCAAAAACCCCTTGACATTGGTTTGGAATACTTTCCGATTGAGGTTTCTTCAGCTTTAGTCTACCAAGTAGATTGCACCGCTTATAATAGTTTTTTTGCCGACACTCAACATTTTAAATTTCAAGAAAAACATGTAACCGATCACATACATGTACAACCCAATGGAGACTCTGCTTTTATTGTCCATGTTTTTCAAAAAGATACGGCCTCTTCTTCTTTATGGACATACAAAAAAGATTACGCCCTATACAAACAATCTGCCCGCATTGAACGCTTCAAAGATAACCTAAGACAAACTGTTTTCACTTTTCCGGTAAAAGATGGCTATACCTGGGACGCTAATGCGTTTAATACAGACCCAGAAGTGGCTTACTATTATAAAGATGTTAACGCGCCCTTTGAAAACTATGATTCAAGTGTATACGTCATTCAAAATGAAACCATCAATGCTCTAGGTGATTACCATGCTTTTGAGGTCTATGGCAAACATACCGGACTGGTGTACAAAGAACAATTTGATGTCACTAGAGCTACACCAAACGGACAGTTAACTGACACCCTTGATGGGTTTGAGCTTAGAAAGACGCTTTTGTATGTTGAGTAGCAAAAACGTATTTTGTGCATTCCTTCTTTTCATGGGTGCCAAGGCTCCACTCCAAAGCCAAAATTACATTTGGATAGAATTTAATACTAAACCAAAATTCAATTATCAAACGGCTCAACAACAAATAAGTGAAACAGCGCTTAAAAAAAGACTGCTAAGAGGCATTCCTCTTTCTAAAAGCGATATGCCTATCAATAAAACCCACATCCAATCAGTAGAACAGAGTCTTTCCGCGAAATGCATACACACCTCTAAGTGGCTCAATGCCGGATTATTTGCATTGCGAAACAACATCCCCCCAAAAAAAACAATCGATCAACTACAACAAATTAAAACCTATACGTTTTTACTAAACCAACACAAACCATTAAAAAAGACACAAGAATCCCCTCTCGATTATGGGGCTTCTAAAGAGATGTTAGGGCAGATCAAAACGCCCTTTTTACATCAAAAAGGCTATGCGGGTGAAACCATGAGCATTGCTGTGTTTGACGGTGGATTTTCTTACACAGATCAATTAGAACAATTTGAGCATTTATTTGAAGATCAAAAAATTATTGCAACCTATGATTTTGTGCATGATACTAGTTTTGTATTTGATCATTCAGCACACGGCATGAATGTACTTGGGTTTATGGCAGCCAAACAAGTCGGTCATTACATTGGAACAGCGCCAAATGCGCACTATGCTCTTTTTATTACGGAAGATGTGACTCAAGAAAGCCTTATGGAAGAAATTCATTGGCTGCTGGCTGCTGAAAAAGCGGATAGTCTTGGCATCGACATTATTAATTCGTCTTTAGGGTATACTGAATTTGATGATCCATCTCAAAACCACACCTATGCAGATCTAGATGGCAATACAACCATTGTAACGCGCGCCGCAGATATGGCAGCTCAAAAAGGCATTTTAGTGGTTAATAGCGCCGGAAACAGTGGCTCAAGCCCTTGGAAATACATCTCTGCACCAGCTGATGCCGATAGTATATTAGCAGTAGGAGCTGTAAATAATAAAGGAGAGTATGTTAATTTTAGCTCGATTGGCCCAAGTGCCGATCAAAGAATAAAACCAGAAGTAGCCTGTTGGGGCAATAAAAACCAGACCATTGGATTTAACGGCGAAACCTATCCGGGAAGTGGCACTTCGTTTGCAGCACCTTTAATTGCTGGATCAGCAGCATGCCTTTGGCAAGCTTATCCTGAATATACGAATATGGACATCATTGAGTCTATCTCAAAAAGTGCACACCAATATCACGCGCCAGACCGCTATCTTGGTTACGGAATTCCTAATTTTGAGGGCGCTTTTTCTTTGTTAGACATTATAAAGAACCCATCAGAAAATATTTTACTTTACCCTACAACCACCTCTCATTACTTTACGGCGTTACTTTCTAAACACAAGAATACCTCTATTCAAATAACTTTTTACACTACCTCAGGCCAACTACTCTACACCCACATCCAAAATACAGATGAGAAAGGGCGCATTGATCTTTCATTTTCATTGCCTGACTTAGCCTCTCAAGTACTCAACATAGAATTTATGAATACGCTAAACGGAAGTTTTATTGGGTCTTCCAAAATTAATTTTATTGGTTTTTAAGTCATATAAATAGGTTTTGTGTTGTTTCTTTCTCTGAAGTATATAAGTTTTATAACTTAGCTCGAGATTTAAACTAAAAAACATGAGATACATTTCAATTTTTATCACTCTATTATTTTTATCAAATTCTTCATCTATTTGGGCTCAAAGTGATGAGTACCAACATACTGTAGATGCTTACGTAGGCTATAGTTTACTCAATGCCGTAGGAAGCCTTAGCTCATTCGCTGAAGATGTACAAGATGACATTACCTATTCAGCCATTCCTGTATTAAGCTTTACCTATAACTATGGCGTCAACAATTGGTTTAGTGTTGGACCGGCTGTATCGTATCAATCACTGAATGCCGATTATAAAAACTACAACGGCCTGGGCAATAATTTCAATACCAAAGTAACCCGTTTAAACTTTGCCGTTAGACCTCTCTTTCATTATGCAAACAGCGGAAAATTAGACATGTACAGTGGGTTACGAGTAGGCTTCACCAGCTGGGGATACAGCACTACTTCTAATGATCCTACCTATGATCCAGAAAGTGAATTCTCAATTGGCTCAAACTTTAGTTTTCAATTGGTATTATGGGGATTTAGAGCATATATATCAGACAACATCGGACTTGGCATGGAACTGGGCTTAGGCACGCCTTACTTTGCTGCTGCTG
>JAHDCS010000042.1 GCA_020629755.1 Flavobacteriales bacterium
GGTTGCCTGATCGCAGTTCACTGCTGGAACCATGAATTTTATCATACTTTTTTAATGCAGAGTCTTTTATCTGGTCATTTCTTATGACATCACAATACTTAGTGAACCAAGAGACATAATGGTATAGATTGTAGGTGAAAGAGTCATAATTGTCAACAATCAATACGCGTGGCTTTATTTTCTTATTTTTATGCAAAATATCTTACTAAGGTATGAAACGAGAAATTATATCACAACAGGCTCCTCGCCCTATTGGGCCCTATAGCCAAGCTGTAGGTTTTGGATCATTGGTTTTCTTTAGTGGTCAAATAGGCGCTGATCCACAAACAAATAAAATGTTGAGTGAGGATGTAGAAGATCAGATAAGACAGGTTTTTAAAAACATAGAAGCCTTATTGAAACAAGATAATCTTACAAAACAACAAGTGTTAAAAGTCTCTATTTTTTTAAAAGATATGAATGATTTTGTTTTGGTAAACAAGCATTATCAAGACTTCTTTTCACAGGTAAAGATCTATCCTGCTCGAGAAACCGTAGAGGTGTCACAATTACCTTTAAATGCTCATATTGAGATATCGCTGATTGCAGGAAAACAATAAAAACAAAAAATCAGACAAAAGGGGCTTTATTTTTAGATGAAAAATTTCTATATTTGCCAGCTAAATTGACGAAAATGTACGCGATTGTTCAAATAGGAGGTCATCAATACAAGGTATCTGAAAAGCAAGAGATTTTTGTAAACCGACTAGAAGGTAAGAAAAATGATAAAATCACTTTTGATCAGGTGTTATTGGTGGATAACGGTGGTAAGGTAAGTGTAGGTGCTCCTAATGTTAGTGGAGCAAATGTAAGCGCCAAGATTGTAGAGCAATTAAAAGCAGACAAAGTCATTGTGTTCAAGAAGAAAAGAAGAAAGGGATACAAAAAGAAAAACGGACATCGTCAGGCATTAACAAAAATTAGCATTGACAGCATTGTTGCCTCTGGCGCTAAGACAAAAGCTAAAGCAGAGCCAAAGAAAGAGACGCCTAAAGCAAAAACAGCAGCTAAAAAAACAGCAGCAGCACCTAAAAAGACGACAGCTCAAAAGGCTGATGACTTGAAAAAAATAGAAGGTATAGGCCCCAAAATTGCATCTATGTTAACTGATGCTGGGTATGAAACATTTGCAAAACTTTCAAAAGCAAAGCCAGAACAGATTAAAGAAATTTTATTAGCCGGTGGCTCTAGATATAAGATGCACGATCCAATAACTTGGCCTAAGCAAGCTAAATTGGCAGCCGATGGAAAGTGGGACGAACTAAAAAAATGGCAAGACGAATTAGACGGAGGAAAATAACTCTAGAACTTTAACAATCAAAGGATAAGAAAATGGCACACAAAAAAGGTGTTGGTAGCTCAAAAAACGGAAGAGAATCAGAAAGTAAACGCTTAGGTGTAAAAATATTTGGCGGTCAAAAAGCAATTGCTGGCAATATTCTTGTTAGACAAAGAGGAACCAAACATAATCCTGGCGATAATGTTGGAATGGGTAAGGACCATACTCTTTTTGCACTCACTGATGGCGTTGTTGCTTTTAAGAAAAAGAAAAACAACAAATCGTTCGTGTCAATCGTTCCGGCTGAATCAAAAGCCTAATTACCATCTACAAATAGTGATGGTTTTATGTTAAGTATACAAGATCTTAGACATAAAAAAGAGGAGATAATTTCTCTTTTACAAAAACGGAATCATGATTTTACAGCAGTCATAAATCAGGTCACCGATTTAGATGTTGCAATAAGAAAACATAAAGCACAACTCGATCAAATATTAGCAGAATCTAATCAGTTAGCGAAACAGATTGGGCAATTATTTTCTCAAGCAAAGCAAGAAGAGGCAGAGCTTCTCAAGAAAAAAACCGTTTCGCTTAAAGAAGAATCCAGAGCATTATCTCAAGATTTAGAGGCCAAGAACAATGAGCTCAAAAATCTGATGGTCACAATCCCTAATGTTCCAAATCAGATTGTGCCCGCTGGAAACTCAGATGCCGACAATCAGATTATCTCTGAAAACAAAGGATTTATTTCTGATCTTGAAAGCAAAAAACCACACTGGGAATTAGCAGAGCAGTATCAAATCATTGATTTTGAGCTTGGTGCTAAAATTACAGGAGCAGGATTTCCTGTGTATCAAGGCAAAGGGGCTAAGTTACAACGTGCATTAATCAATTTTTTTTTAGACCGTGCCGCACAAGAAGGGTATCTTGAAGTGTTGCCGCCTCATATGGTAAATTCAGCCTCTGCTTTTGCAACTGGGCAATTGCCCGATAAAGATGGCCAAATGTATCATGTCACTGAAGATGAGCTCTTTTTAATACCAACAGCTGAGGTGCCTGTCACTAATATCTTTAGGGATTGCATTGTAAAGCCGTCTGATCTTCCGCTTAAACGTGTCGCCTATAGCCCATGTTTTAGAAGAGAGGCTGGGTCATACGGAAAACACGTGAGAGGCTTAAACCGCTTACATCAATTTGATAAAGTTGAAATTGTTCAAGTAGTACATCCTTCAAAGTCTTACCAGACACTTGAGCAAATGGTCTCTTATGTGTGTGAGCTTTTAAAAGAATTATCTTTGCCCTACAGAGTAGTGAGGCTTTGTGGAGGCGATTTAAGCTTTACTTCTGCGCTTACTTATGACCTAGAGGTATATTCGTCAGCACAAGACCGCTGGTTAGAAGTCAGTTCTATTTCAAATTTTGAAGCTTATCAATCGCATCGTTTAAAATTGAGATTTAAAGAAGATCAGGCCTCTGTTTTTGCACATACGCTCAACGGAAGTGCCCTTGCTTTGCCACGTATATTGGCAAGTATACTAGAGAATTATCAGACCAAAGAGGGTATTATTATACCAGATTGTTTGCAATCGTACACAGGTTTTGATAAGATCAATTAAATTTGCAATATGCAAACAGTATTCAACGCTTTAGTCGTTCTTGTATTCTTTTTATTTTTGGGGGGATGCCATAATTACGACAAGGAAATTCAACAAATCGAAGTCTTAGAATCGAGATTAGATTCTGTATCTGATCAAATCACAGTAATTGACACCTCTAGGGTTAATGAATGTCATCAAATTTTAAAGAGTTACGTGTCGTCTATTCAAGAGAAGCACTCTGATAAACTATCTAAAGATCAGGGCTTTATGTATGCGAGTTACAAAAGGATTAAAAAATCACTTTCACGTTTTAATAGAACGTATTATCATACAAAAAATCAAATAGATACCACTGCCCTTCAATTGCAAAGATTAAAACACGATCTTAAAAACGGAAGCATTGATGATGCGCAAAAAATTGAGAAATACCTATCTGATGAGCATAAAATCAATAAAGAAATTGTAGATGAGATTCCACGCTTAATCAAATGGTATGAAACATCTACAGAAGCATTTGATGAGCTGCACCCCAAAATGAAGCACCTTCTAGATTCATTGGATCAGCTTCCATAAGGTATTAAAGAGGTGTTACAGCAAGTAGTATTAGCATGTAGTTTTCTTTTGACGAGTCTTATATGGGCTCAGCCTTCAACCAATAGTCAGCTGGCTTCTTATTACTATCAAACCAAAGAGTACGAAAAAGCCATTTTATATTACGAGACACTTTATAAAGATGATCCGCAGAAAACCTATTATAAAGCCCTGTTAGATTGTTATGTGCAACTCACTTCTTTTAAAAAAGCAGAAAAGCTAGTCAAGCAAAGAATAAAAGGACACTCTGAAGATTTTTTGCAACTCGATTTAGCTGATGTTTACGCCAAAAGTGGTGAGGTAAAAAAACAAGATCAGATTTATCAAGATATTTTTAATGATCTGCCCGAAGATCCATCCAAAATTATAGAATGGGCCACCATTTTTGAAAAAAGAAATAAGATTGATCAAGCACTAAAAATTTATGAAAAAGGCAGTAAAAAAATAAAACATACCTATCCGTTTCATATTGAAATTGCTGAATTGTATGAGAAAAAAGAGAAATATGAATTAATGGTAAAATCATATTTAGATCTTTTAGACATCAATGATTCTTACCTCTCGCAAGTCCAAGCCTCTTTGGCTAGTTCTAATGGTTTTGTCAAAGGAGCAAAGCAAAACCAAATTTTACGCGAGGCATTATTGAAAAAAACACAGAAACATCCTGATAAGATTATGTATACAGACCTGTTGATTTGGCTGTATTTAAAAGAACAGAATTATAAAATGGCCCTTTTGCAAACAAAAGCCATTGATAAGCGCTTAAAAGAAGAAGGCTCTCGGGTATTTGAATTGGCGCGTCTCTGTCAAAAGAACAAGGCTTATGATCAAGCGATAGAGGGCTATCTGTATTTAAAAGAAAAAGACAATCTGTCTGCCTTATTAGAGCAAAAAACAAAAACAGCACTTATACAAACCCAGCGAGAGAAATTAATAGCCATGCCCAATCCCCCCAAAGAAGAATTAGAGGCGATTCAAAAGGCTTATATTGATCGCTTATCAGAGGTTTCTCGAAGCAATGATGTGTTCACACTCACAAAAGAATTATCTGAAATAGAGGCCATTTACCTTTCTGATTTTCAAAAGGCAACCACTCGACTTGATGATTTGGTGAAAAGCAATAAAGTATCAAAAACACAAAAAGCAGAATTAAAGATACAACTGGCAGATTATTTGATTTTAACCGATCAAATTTGGGATGCTTCTTTGTATTACGCTCAAGTTGAAAAAGACTTTAAATATGACCAAATTGGTGAAAAGGCAAAGTTTAAAAATGCAAAAGTGGCCTTTTATACCTCAGAGTTTAAATGGGCGCGCGCTCAGTTAGATGTCTTAAAGGGGTCAACCTCTAAGCTGATTGCCAATGATGCCATGTGGCTCTCTGTGTTGATTACCGATAACTTACAAAACGATTCATTAGAAGAGCCCTTGCAGTTTTTTGCAAAGGCAGATCTTTATACACAGCAAAGAAAATACACAAAAGCGTTTGCATATTTAGATTCTATTACGGCTCAATATCCATCACATAATTTAGAAGATGAAATTTTATTTCAAAAGTATACGATTGAACGCTTGCAAAAATCATATGAAAATGCGGCAGGGTACTTAAAAAAAATCATCAGTGAGCACCCTGATGATATACTTGCAGATAATGCGCTTTTTAAACTTGCAGAACTCTATGAAAATCATCTTCATAACAAAGAAGAAGCAAAAAATAATTATTTTGCCATCTTAAAAAACTATCCGTCCAGTGTGCTTGGTGTAGAAGCTCGAAAAAGATATCGAGCCTTAAAAGGAGAGCCCTTATCAGATTAACATGGTTATATATAATGTTACCATACACATAGAAAACCAATGCCAAGAAGACTGGTTGAAATTCATGAAAAACGATCATATTCCGAAGGTGATGGCTAGTGGATGTTTTATTAAATATGCCTTACATCGCTTAGTCAATCATAAAAGTGAAGGAGCTAATTATGCCGTTCAATATTTCGCGCAAAATCATGCGGTTTTACAACAGTATTTTAGTCAATTTTCTTTGGCATTACAAGAAGAGCACCAGGCTAAGTTTAAAGATAAATACGTGGCGTTTCGGTCAATTTTAGAAACCATTGATGAAGGTTAGACCCAAAAAACACTTAGGCCAACATTTTTTGTTAGACACTTCTGTATCTATTAGAATTTCTAAGGCACTATCCTTGAAGAAATCAGTACTTGAAATTGGTCCAGGAACGGGCGCGCTCACCCAGCATTTACTAGATAATAAAGACGTTTTGAAAGCTGGTTTTAAAGTATGTGAGGTAGATAGAGAATCGATCCTGTTTTTAAACAATAAATATCCTGATTTAGAGATTATCGATAAGAGTTTTTTAGAGTTAGACCTGTCTGCTCTATTTGAAGAGCCCTATCAGGTGGTTGGTAATTTTCCGTATAATATTTCTTCTCAAATTCTTTTACATGTCCTTGAACATGCCGATTGTATTGAGGGCTTAGTGGGGATGTTTCAAAAAGAAGTTGCTCAGCGCGTTGTGTCGCACTCTGGGGGCAAAACCTATGGTATTTTAAGTGTTTTAATACAACTGTATTACGATGCTGAATATTTATTTGACGTAGAGCCTCAAGCATTTGATCCGCCCCCTAAAGTAGTGTCGGGGGTGATTAGCCTAAAAAGAAATACGCGCGACTTTTCAAGGTCCTTTTATCTTGCTCTGAAAAAAGTAGTTAAAACCACATTTAATCAGCGCAGAAAAATGCTGAGAAATACACTTAAAGCATTTCAGAATTATACCAACATCCCCCCAGAATTTTTAACAAGAAGACCTGAAAGCCTTAGTGTTGAAGATTTTGTGTTGTTAACTCAAATACTAAATAAAGGATTTAAAAAGGATTAACTAAAGGCAGCCAATCCAGTCACGTCCATCCCGGTAATTAACAAATGAATGTCATGCGTACCTTCATAGGTAACCACTGATTCGAGATTCATCATATGTCGCATCATAGGATATTCACTAGTAATACCCATAGCACCATGAATTTGACGGGCTTCTCTCGCAATTTTCAAGGCAAACTCAATGTTGTTTCGTTTGGCCATAGAGATTTGTGCGGTAGTTGCTTTATTTTCATTTTTTAATACACCTAATCGCCATGACAAAAGTTGTGCTTTGGTAATTTCTGTAATCATTTCAGCTAATTTTTTTTGCGTTAACTGAAAGCCTCCAATGGGTTTGTCAAACTGGATACGTTCTTTAGAATATCTTAAGGCTGAATCATAACAATCCATAGCGGCTCCAATGGCTCCCCAAGAAATGCCATATCGCGCGCTATCTAGACAAGACAGCGGAGCACCTAAGCCATCTTTGCCCGGTAGTATGTTCGATTTTGGTACTCTCACATTATCAAAAATAAGCTCGCCAGTACTTGACGCACGCAAAGACCATTTGCCGTGCATCTCTGGGGCAGTAAATCCTTCCATGCCTTTTTCAACAATTAATCCTTTTATTCTCCCTGGTTCATTTTTTGCCCAAACAACTGCAATGTCTGCAAACGGTGCATTTGAAATCCACATTTTTGCCCCATTTAAAATAACATGGTCTCCTTGTTCTTTAAATTGTGTAATCATGCCGCCCGGGTTTGATCCATAATCAGGTTCAGTAAGCCCAAAACATCCCATAAATTCGCCAGAAGCCAGTTTAGGTAAATATTTTTGCTTTTGCTCTTCAGATCCAAACTTCCAGATGGGATACATCACCAAAGAACTTTGTACAGATGCTGTTGATCTTATTCCTGAATCGCCTCTTTCTAGCTCTTGCATAATCAAGCCATAAGAAATTTGATCTAAGCCAGCTCCGCCATATTTTTCTGGGATATAAGGCCCAAAAGCACCAATTTCACCCAAGCCCTTTATGATATGCTTCGGAAAGGTAGCCTTTTCATAATGTTCTTCAATAATGGGTGAAATTTCTTTTTTCACCCAAGCACGCGCTGAGTCACGTACAAGTTTTTGTTCATCGGTAAGTAAATCATCTAAGAGATAATAATCTGGAGCTTGAAATTGATCTGTTTTGGCCATCAGTAATCGTGTTTAGTAATCAAACAAATGTATAAAAATTAAGTTCAGTTTTTGTACCTTTGTATAAGGGTTTAATTATGAATTACTTATATAGCTGTATTGGGGTAAAGTTGTGTTTGCTGTTTTTTGCGGGGGGATTTGTTTTTTCTTGCACCAAAAACAAAGTAGAACAGCCAGATGATACAACAATGTTAAGTGCTTGTGATTCCCTTATCGCTTTGTCTAATGGTCGATTTAACTGCCAAGTAAAACCGATTATAGATTTGCATTGCGCCATTTCAGGTTGCCATGTAGACGGCACCGGAGCCAATGGAGATTTCACGACTTACCAAGGTGTAAAACTTAAAGTAGACAACGGTACTTTTCAGCAGCGTGTTTTCCAAGGAGACCCCACGTTTATGCCTTACAATGGACCTTTAAACGATTCTTTGTTGCAAATTCTTACGGATTGGATTAATAATGGTGCGCCCAATGATTAATAAAGTTTTTTCTGCAAATCTTATTGCTTTCTTTTTTTTGGGGGGATGGATATCTGAGGGCTTTACTCAACAGAGCACAAGTTCTTTTTTTGATACTAAGCTCATTAATTTACAAACAGATAAAACGGTAAATAAAAAAGAACTTGATTTTAAAATCATTCATCGCTTTGGCTCTATTGGCACAGATCGTGGAGGGATACATACTTTATTTGGATTAGAGCACATTCAAAATGTTCGGTTTGGCTTTGAATATGGTCTCTCAGATAATATTCAATTGGGTTTTGGAAGAAGTAAAATAAAAGAACATTTAGATTTTAATATCAAGACGTCTCTTTTGGAAAAGACGATAGATTCTACCTATCGATTTTCTTTGACCTTTTTTTCATCTTTTGCTCTTTCTCCTCAGCGCAATACACAAAACTTGTATGCACGTTTTACCGATCGATTCTCTTATGTACATCAGTTTATAGCCAGTATGGCATTTAAAGAGCGATTTTCACTTTTATGTTCTCCTATGGTTCATCATAGAAATTCAATTTTAAGAAAGACAAATGCTTTAAACCAGTCAGAAGATCAGAACACGCTTTTTGCCCTTCCTGTGGCGGCGCGATACCGCCTCAATAAATTTTGGGCTCTGCATGCCGAATATGTTCATGTGTTTTCATCCTACAGAGAAAAGAATCCAGACTTTCCATACCATCATCCTGTGGCGCTTGGCTTTGAGTTTTTTACCGGAGGGCATGTATTTAGTTTAAACGTGTCTAATGCTTCTGGAATTACCGCCCACGATTTAATTCCTGTAAATTTTGAAAATTTTTGGGATGGTGGATTAAAATTTGGATTTACCATATCTAGAACCTTTAAGTTTTAATCTGAGTGCGTTTACAAGTAAGGCATAGCATTGTTTTCTTTATGGTTGTTTTTATATCAATCAATGCATTTGCTCAGAACAAAGACTTGCTGAAAGGTTACGCCAAACAAAAAGCATTGTTTATGTATGGCTTCACCAAATATATTCAGTGGCCTCAAGCTCAATCGTACACGTATTTTAAAATAGGAATTCTGGGCAAAAACAATTTATTATACAATGAGCTTCAAAAAATATCTGCAACCAGAACCTTTCATGGTAAACCATTTAAAATCACGATGCTTTCTCGTGTCTCTGATGCATCTGACTGTCATATGTTGTACGCGGACGCGCAATCCGGACATTCTATTCAAAATATATTGAGTGCTATTTCTGAATCATCAACTCTGTTGGTTTCAGAAGGCTATCCTTATAAGTCTTCGATGATCAACTTTGTACTGATTAATGATAACATCAACTATACCATTAATTCTGATAGGCTAGAGCGGCAACGATTATACTATACTTCTGATTTAATCAAATTATCGACCTCTTTAGATGAATGGCAAAAAAATTATGCTGAAGTCGTAGAAGAATTTATAAATACCAAGCAGCGCTCTTTGTCTCAAGAAGAAAAAATACAAAAGTTACTTCTCGAACAACAAAAACAACAAAGGGCTATTAATAGTTCTATAATTGAGTTAAAAAAACAAGAACAAAAGCTGCAAGATCAGAAAACACAAATTGAATCGATGATTGATCTGAATTATGATCAAAAAAATAAGTTGCTTATGCAAATGAGAGACATTGGCAGCAAAAATAATGAGATAGAGCTTAAGAGTACAGAGCTAGAAAAACAAGAGTTAGACTTATTGTATCAGAATCAAAAATCCAACCGACAAAAAAAACAAATTCATTACCAAAGAGGTGAAATTGATACACAAAAAGAAGTGATGAAAGAAAATTCATCTAAAATAGAATCGCAGAATTTACAACTTAACATCAGTTTTATAGTGTTATTTTTTATCGCAACGCTTGCGGCGTTAATTTCTTGGCTCTACAGGCAAAAACAAGAAGCGAACAAGTTGTTAGAGCAAAAGAATTTAGCGATTGAGTCTCAGAAAAATCAAATTGAGCAAAAAAATATAGCCATTACGTCTAGCATCAACTATGCGAAAAGAATTCAAGAAGCTGTTTTGCCTACCCTTGAAGATGTAAAAGAAGTTTTCCCAGATTCTTTTGTAATGAACGCCCCTAAAGATATTGTAAGTGGTGACTTTTATTGGTTGCACAAATCTAAATATTCTGGAAACTGTATTTTTGCCGTAGCAGACTGCACGGGTCATGGTGTTCCTGGCGCTTTTATGAGCTTGGTGAGCTTTACACTTCTTAACCAAATAGTCATTGAAAAGCAAATAGAAGAGCCTGCACAAATATTAGACCTTTTAAGAGAGGGTATTATAGAAGCTTTACACCAAAAGGGAAACAGATCTGAAGCGAAAGATGGCTTAGATATTGCTTTGTGTGTCTTTAATCCTAAAGCGTCGAGTATTACATACGCAGGAGCTAGAAACCCTCTTTATCATGTGTCTAAAGAAGAGCTTTTAGAGCTTAAAGCAGATGCCAAAGGAATAGGCTTTGAAAAAGGAGAGAAAAAACCATTTAAATCTCAAACTATTAAAGTGCATAAAAACGACATGATTTATCTGTTTTCCGATGGTTTTGTAGACCAAAGAGGAGGCAGTAAAAACAAAAAATATTATTATGGGCCATTTAGAAAATTACTCATGCAAAATGCGGGTCTGCCAACGCACGAGCAACACTCATTGCTTAAGCAAGAGTTTGAAGCCTGGAAAGGTACAAACTATCAGATTGATGATGTGTGCATCATGGGCATACGCATTGGTTAATCAAAAATTTGAGGTTTTGAAAAGAACACTAATAGCGTTTAAAAGTGTATAAAAGAGGGCCTTCTTAATGATTTACAAGCTTCTGGAGTATGCATTTTAAAAAAAACTACTAAATTGCGGATACTATGAGAAATTTTGTTGCTGATTTTCCTCAGCATATTGCTAATGGCATACAAATAGGCGATGCGTTTAAGGCTGAAAGCAATGTTGTTAAAATTAACAATGTCTGTATTCTAGGTTTAGGAGGGTCTGGTATTGGCGGAACAATTGCCGCAGATATTACGCGTGAAACATCAAAGGTTCCTATTGTGAGTTCAAAAGGCTATGTGTTGCCCAATTTTGTCGATCAACATACGCTTGTGATTGCCTCTTCTTACTCTGGAAATACAGAAGAAACACTAGAGATGCTTGCGCAGGCCAAAAAGAAAAATGCCCATATCGTCGGCATTACTTCAGGCGGTATTTTAGAAGAAAATGCTACCCAAGAAGGATTTAATGTCATTAAAATCCCAGGCGGATTTCCGCCTCGGGCAGCCTTTGGCTTTAGTATGATCCAGTTATTATTTGTGTTATCTGCTTATGGTGTAATTGATGCTCAGGTCTTACAAGAATTGAATCAGGTTCCTTCTTTTTTAAATCAGCATACTAGTCAGATTCAAGAAGACTCTTTAACAATAGCACAGAAGCTGTTTGGTAAAATTCCTGTGATTTATTCTGATGAGGTTTTTAGTGGAGTAGCAGTGCGGTTTCGTCAACAAATCAATGAAAATTCTAAGATGCTGTGTTGGCATCATGTGGTGCCAGAAATGAACCATAATGAGCTGGTAGGGTGGGCTGGAGCACCTGATCAAATGGCGGTTGTTTTACTTAGATCTTTATTGGAGCATAAAAGAAATACAAAACGCATTGAAATTAACAAAGACATTATAGCCAAGCGCTGCAATTCAATCTTTGAGATATGGGCCAAAGGCAATACTTATTTAGAGCATGTCTTTTATTTGATTCACTTCACAGATTGGGTTTCTGTGCATTTGGCTGAGCTTAAAAAAATTGACGCTATTGAAGTCGATGTGATTACACATTTAAAAACAGAGCTTCAAAAATTTTAAATCCCCTTTAATTTATTGTGTAATTTGAATACCATTTCATTTATTGATTGGGGGCAGATTGATTACTCACTAGCCTGGAAACAGCAAGAGCGATATTTATCGGATAAGGTAAATCAGAAAAAGAAAAATGTAGATCTAAATACCAAGCAGCCTATTGAAAATCATTTAATATTTTGTGAGCATCCCCCCGTATATACTTTAGGTAAAAGCGGGCGCATGGAAAATGTGCTTTTTGACGTATTAGAAAAACAAAAATCTACAGATCATCCGGCAGAATTTTATAAAATAAATAGAGGAGGCGATATTACCTTTCATGGCCCTGGCCAATTGGTGGGATATCCTATTTTAGATTTAGAACAATTCTTTAGAGATGTACATAAATATTTAAGACTTATTGAGCAGTCTATCATAGATACCTTAGAAGTGTTTGGCATTAATGCAGGTCGATATGAGGGCTATACCGGCGTTTGGATAGAACCAAATGATGAGCTTAAAGCGCGTAAAATATGTGCCATTGGCGTGCGCTGTTCGCGTTGGGTAACCATGCACGGTTTTGCTTTAAATATAAATACAAATCTGAGTTATTTTGATCAAATTGTGCCTTGTGGCATTAAAAATAAAAAAGTAACTTCTATGCAAAATGAATTGCAAAAACGGGTAGATATGGATGAGGTTAAGGCTGTACTGCTTCAAAAATTTGCCCACTATTTTAAGGCTGAAATCACGCATGAAAAAAGACATTAAAATACCTACCTTTAAAGATGTATGGATTGCGGTAGTACAAGAAAAAAAATTGCAATCTTTGGTCTGGAATGCCTATGTGATTAATGCAAAAAAAGAACCTATTCAAGGGGTTTTGGTGAATTCTAAAGGCTATGGAAGTGTCAATGGGGAGCCTTTAAAAACCTCTGTATTGAGACATTTTTTAGATGTGATCAAACCTTGTTCGTATAAAAAAATAGAACAATTGCCCAAACCATTATTGAGTATTAATAATGAGTTTTGGCTTAGCTTTTATTTAAAGAATAAGATGTATGACAAAAAATTTATTTTTTTAGCCGAATCTATCACACAATTAAACCTTGTAGATGTTCCTATTATAAATAAAAAGGGGATTTTAATTAAATAGAGCTAAATTGTTATAAAATGGCAGTGCCACGTATAAGACTTTTATGGAGATTATTTTGAATCAACAATCCTATCAAGTTAAACAGGCTAAGACTTTAGCAGAGTTATTAGAAGAGTTAGAGTATTCTTCAAAAGGCATTGCTGTTGCGATGAATCAAGAGGTGATACCTCAACAAAAATGGTCTTCTTTTTTATTAACGCCCAAGATGTCTCTTCTAATTATTAAGGCAACTCAAGGCGGGTAGCACGTGTAACTTTTTTTGTGGATTAGCGTTAGATAGTGAACTATGAAAAAGATTATTCCCGTTTTATTAGTGTGTCTGATTTTAACGTCAGCTAAGCCCAACGTCGAATATTTTAAAGTGCACGGCGAACTTTTTATTCAAAGAGGACAAGTCGCTAACGATACTAAAATTGTGTTATACCAAGATGGAGATCAAGTCAGAGAACTAAAAGGTAAAAAAGATTTTAAGTTTGATTTGCGCATAGGGTACGATTATACTTTAGTCTTTTCTAAAGAAGGTTATGTGAGTAAAACCATAGAGGTATTGACCTTTGTTCCAAACAAAGCGCCCAAGTCTACCTATAAGTCTTTTGGTTTCGATGTTAGTTTATTTAAAGAGGTAGAGGGATTAGATTTATTGATTTTCAATCAACCGATTGCTGTTGTAGATTACAACACTAAAAGCAAGAAAATGGGCTATAATTACAATTATACCCGTGGAGTGAAAATGGAGATTAAAACGGCTAAAGACTTGGTGTTTAAAGCTAATAATTTAGGGGTAGATCCAAAAGAGCTTGGTGTCAAATTACTTTCTGCTTCAGAAGAAAAAGATTTAAATGAATGGAGAGAAAGATTGGTAAACGAAAAAATAGATGAGATTCAGCAAATTAACGAAGGCGATATACGTGAAAAGAATGTGCGTGTAAGAAAATAGATGAGTAGTCAAACATTCACAACACAGCTTAGAGTGCGGTATGCGGACACCGATCAAATGGGTTATGTATACTATGGCAAGTATTCTGAATATTATGAAGTGGCACGCGTTGAAGCTCTTCGCTCTCAAGGGCTCACCTATAAAGCATTAGAAGCTTCTGGATTTATGTTGCCTGTTATGTCTTTGTCTATTCAGTATAAAGCCCCTTTATTTTATGATGATTTATTTCTGATTGAATCTAACATACAACAGACCTCACAAACCAGACTGACCTTTACGCATCATGTTTTTTCAGATCAAACACTTGTGAACACCGCAAAAGTTGTGTTGGTATGCGTAGATGCCCAAAACAGAAAAGCAAAAGCCATTCCCGCAGAACTTAAAAGGCTTTTTGATTGAGTAGCTTAAAGAATTTTTGTTTCCCATCTGGTAAAACTACTTGAAGAATATACAAACCTTTAGAGAATTTTTTAGCGGAAATAATGGTTTGAGTGTCGTTCATGGGCAATTGAAACCGAGTATGCATTTTACCTTCAGGCGTATAAATGTTAACACGCAAAGGTAGATTTGAAAAATTAATCAGTTTAGCATCCCCCCCCCAATAAAAACGGTCTGTATTTAGCATATAAATAGAAGAAAGTATATTATCAGGATTGTCTTCAGAAATAGGACAGGCATAGATTTTTCTTTCTGCAAAAACACTACATAAAGCGGTTCTGTTTTCTTGCTTATAAAGCAAGCTGTCTATGCTCACCATTAACCTTGCTGCATCTTTAAATCTCATATTCTGAAAGTAACCAAACATCGATTCAAAAACAAGCTGATCGGTGATTGATCGCCCAATATTATTTTGAATATCCATTAGGGTAGAGGACCATATTTCAGCATTTTCATAAATTGAGCTGGTTAAATCGTCATAATTTTTTGTAGAGTTAGTGATTCGTCCATCCCAAAATTCATTATGACCGTCCCAAGAAAAGACATCATGGTAACGGTATGGATTTATGTCTTTTGAATATGAAGAGGCAAGGTAATCGCCAAAGCCTTCGTCTAGAGATTGTCTTTCTATACCTAAATTAGACTCTGGAGCCATTAAATGCGATAAAAAATGAGCGTACTCATGAATGATTACATGAGCATCTTCAGCATCATCAACCCCCCCATCCCCAAAAATAATAGTAGACGCTCCAAAATCATTAGATGGCGTAAAAAAAGAATTGTCTTCTCCATTGTTTCCGTGTGCATCAATAATAATAGGTTCATTGAAAAGGGCGTAGGCATCAAAATCATCTAAATAAGTATGAAACTTAGAAATATGATAAAGGATGTTAAAGTTTTCAAAATTAGGATCAGATCGTGTGTAAAATTCAGGGGGATTATTGTCTGAAAATAGGCTATTTGTGGGAGGAGAAATATCTTTGAGTTCAACCCACTTATTTTTTGGTTTAAACAGTCCGTTTTGATACTGTAAAGGGACTAGAACCGTATCAAGAGCCTGGGTTAAAACAGCATTATCTTGATCGTTAAAGTCTTGATACAATGCCCCATAAGTCGTATTGGCTTTCACAATAGGATTTGGTTTGTACACCACTGACTTAATAAGGCTATCGTTATCAAATACACCTGCATGTCTAGAAAAGAGAGTGCGGTTTGTATTTAGATTTATATACGTCAGTATTTTTTCTTTATTGTAGGTGTATGCAGTATCAATACGAATAGGAATAAGTGTATGTGTTTTGTCAATGAAATAATGATCGGTATTATTAGGTATGCTATTAGGTAGAGTAAGAGTAAGTTTTTTAGGGAGGATTATGCCCCAAGTGTTTCCTTTTTTATCTAGTAAGATTTTGCACATTGCATTTACAATAGGTGCTTGTTTAAAAATGAGCTGTAAGTTTTGCACAGAACCAGTGCTGGTTTTTAAAGCGCCCTTTTTTTTAATAGAGATTTCTTCAGCTAATTGGTCCTGAATGATTCTGTGTAATCTATCTTCAGTATAGGATTGATTTGCACCAAATAGATGTAGTGTATGTGTCAAGACATAAGGTGATATATTTAGTCTTGTTTTTGGAGACGCTTTTTGTGCTACAAAAAGATCTGAATAGATGAAAAAGAGAATAAGGCTAAGCCATAGATTTAAGGATGATTTCATCCTTTATTCTTCTTCTTCGGGAGGATATTGTTCGTGTACTTCTTGATCTGTTGGAAATACGAGTTGACCATCGCCGGCTTTTTTAACCCACTTCAAATATTTACCTGTTCCCATGCACGCCCATGCCTTGATGGTGTCTTTAGAGGTCATCTCATTGTATTTATAGCATTTCCAGGAACCATCTTTCTCTTGGACACAACATTTAGCATCAATGCTGTAATCACAAGAATTGGTTAAGTAGACTTGGTAAGTATCATCATAACTGATTTTATTGTTTCCAGTAAACACACCACAATTTAGACATTTTTTCCCCCATTCAGATTTAGCTTTAATCAAACAGTTGCCTAATTCTTCTACATCCTGTACGTTATTTGCACGTTCATTTAATGAGAAAGAAAAAATAATCATAATACAGGTTAATACACAAAGAGTAATTGAAATTTTTTGCATGGGTTTAAAATTATTTACAAAAGTTATTTTTTAAAATTAATTTGGCCTCATTATTGCCTAGTTTTTTTGCCTTTTTAAAATCGGCACAAGCTTTTGATTTTTCGCCAAGTGCCTTATAAGCAAATCCTCTGTTGACAATAGCTTCAGTATTTTCTTGATCGTAAGAGAGTACTTTTTCAAAATCAGCAATGGCTTTTTGATAAGATTCAAGCTTAGCATAAGCCATTCCTCTGTTTTTATAAGCCCATTGATGGTTGGGTTTTAAATCAATAACCTGATTAAAATCGTCAATGGCTTTTTGATAGTCTTCATTTAAACTCAAAGCAAATCCTCTTTGGTAAAAAGCATTATAATTTAATGAGTCTTTCTCTAAGACTTGGTTAAACACATCAACTGCTTGAGCAAATTCTAGATTTCTGGTATGGTTTTTTCCTTTTTCAATCAATGTTTCTAGCGCTTCAGTATTTTGTTGACCATAATAGCTAAAGGCTAAACAAAGAAGACAAATAGTGTGCAGAAGCATTTTCATATCAGCTGTATTAAGTATTTATCATTAATCTACGTAATAGGTATTGGCAGATACAATTAATTCTTTTATTAAATCCATAAAGGTTTCTCTATGCTCTTCTTCAATCTTAAAGTTCATCCTGAATGACGGGTTAATAATGCCTGATTTTACGATTCTTTTTTCAATACAGCCTCTTTTGAATTTTTTGAACTTACGCCCCATATCGTCACTTTTCTTACATCGGCAAGTTACAACAGAGTCTTCTTCTACATTTATTTTAATGTGTTTTTGATCTAGTGTTTCAAGATAGACTTGGTCGGTTCTGAAAATATTATTTTCTTTTGAAAAGTCAATGTTTAGTCTGGTTTTGTCATCAATACTAAAGGTATAATGGGGGCGGGTGATCGAATTTATTTTTTCTAGTTTTTCACTTAGCAGGTCTTTTTGTTTTTTATGAAACAAATCCACGACTTCTTGAGCACTGATTGACGTGTTTAAAAACAAAAATGAGCTTATAAAAAGGGTTGAAAGTAAGGTCTTCATGATAAAAAAATTATGTATTTATAGTTTATGACATGTAACTTTTTGCTTTGTTTTTTAGTATAAACATTAACAAAATATATAAAAAATTGTCCAAATACTGTGCCAAATATTTAGTCTACTTTTTTTTAGCGCTCTTTTTTTCATATGAACTTTCTGCGCAAGAGGGTATGCCTGCGTTTAATGTTTATGGAAGATTAGGTATAGAGCACGGAAAAATAGACCAAGACGCTAAAATTCAATTAAAAAGAGACGGAAAAGTCGTTCAGACTATTAAAGGAGAATCTAAGTTTAATTTTGATTTAACGATTAATCACGAATATTTAGTTGTTTTTTCTAAAGATGGATATGTGTCTAAATCCATAAAAATTAAAACAAATGCGCCGTCTGATAGAGCTGAAATTGGTTTTGCGCCTTTTGAGTTTGAAGTGAATCTTTTTGAGCAGGTAGAAGGGGTTAATATTGTCATTTTTAATCAGCCAGTTGCGGTTATTGATTATAGAGAAGACATAGACGACATGGACTATGATACCGATTATACAAAGTCGGTACAAAATGAATTTAGAGAGGCAACTGAGCAGGCTATGGAGCTGATAGAAGAAAAAAAGAAGCAAGAAGAAAAACAAGCAAAAGCTAATGCAAAAGCTAATGCAAAGGCTGCTGAAGAGGCGAAGAAGAAAGCAGAACAAGAAGAAAAAGAGCGCAAGGAAGCAGAGCGCAAAGCCAAAGAAGAGGAGGCCAAACGTTTAGCAGAAGAACAGGCTGCTGAAGAAGCAAGAAAAAAGGCAGAAGCCAAGGCTGCCGAAGAGGCGAAGAAGAAAGCAGAACAAGAAGAAAAAGAGCGCAAAGAAGCAGAGCGTAAAGCCAAAGAAGAGGAGGCTAAGCGTTTAGCAGAAGAACAGGCTGCTGAAGAAGCGAGAAAAAAGGCAGAAGCCAAGGCTGCTGAAGAGGCGAAGAAGAAAGCAGAACAAGAAGAAAAGGAGCGTAAAGAAGCAGAGCGCAAGGCTAAAGAAGAAGAGGCCAAACGTTTAGCAGAAGCTAAAGCGGCAGAAGAGGCTAAAAAGAAAGCTGAGGCTCAGGCCGCTGAAGAAGCCAAGAAGAAAGCAGAGCAAGAAGAAAAAGAGCGTAAAGAAGCGGAGCGTCAAGCTAAAGAGGAAGAAGCCAAGCGTTTAGCAGAAGAACAGGCTGCTGAAGAAGCGAGAAAAAAGTCAGAAGCCAAGGCTGCTGAAGACGCGAAGAAGAAAGCCGAACAAGAAGAAAAAGAGCGGAAAGAAGCGGAGCGAATGGCGCAAGAAGAAGAGGCCAAGCGTTTAGCAAAAGCCAAAGCTGCTGAAGAAGCAAAAAAGAAAAAACAACTACAAGCCAAGCTAGAAGAAGAAAAATCAAAGATGGCTACCTCTGAAGCGAAAGACATCCCCCCAAAACAAAAAAATACAAACACAGGATTAAGTGCCTCTGATCAAGATAAAAGAAATAAACTTAATACGAATATAGAATCAGACAGAAGACCAAGAAAAGCCTCTGGTTTTGAAAATGATGAGAAAAGAAAGACTGGTAATGGTATGCTTGAAGAGGATGCTAAAAATAAGTTAGCGGCGTCTTTACAGGCAGATAAAAGACCAAGAAAAGCCTCTGGTTTTGAAATGGATGAAAAACGTCAAAGAGGCCCATCTCATTACGATAAATCAGTGAGAGATTTACTTAAAGAAGCAGGAGTTGAATTTGACAGAAAAGAAGAATACTTTGAGCATGGGCGTAAAAAAATTACTAAAGTAACCCTTACATTTGATGCAAAAGAGATCATCTATAAAAAAGTAGTTCACGGTTGGGGAGGTGTCTTTTATTTTAAAGAGGGCCAAAGTGCTTCTCTAGAAACATGGGAATCAGAAGCTATGCCTTAACCTCTAAAGCCAACTCATTTAACTGTTCTTGGTCAATTTTAGAAGGGGCATTTATCATTACATCTTTACCCATATTGTTTTTTGGAAAAGCGATGACCTCACGAATAGAGTCAGAATGACTGAATAAACTAACCCAACGATCAAATCCAAAGGCGATTCCTCCGTGGGGGGGCGCACCGTATGTAAAGGCATCCATAAGAAAGCCAAACTGTTTTTTAGCTTCTTGTTTTGTAAATCCGATAGCTTCAAAAACTTTTTCTTGAAGATCTGATTGGTGAATTCGTATAGATCCTCCACCTAATTCTACACCGTTGACCACTAAATCATAGGCATTTGCCCGAGCAAGATGAGGTTCAGAGTCTAATAAATGAAGATCTTCTTGTTTTGGTGAAGTAAAGGGATGGTGCATGGCGTGCCATTTATTGTGTTCTTCATTGTATTCTAAAAGCGGAAAATCAGTCACCCAAAGCGGTTTAAAAATTTCAGAATCTACACCAATGATATTTTTGCCAATATGAAGACGTAGTTCTCCAAGTGCTTTTCGAGTAGAAGCTACCTGACCAGCTAAAATAAAAAGCGCTTGCCCTTTTTTAACCTTGTGGATTTCTAAAATCTTTTGGAGTTGTGTTTGTGTGAAAAATTTATCGATAGAAGATTTTATGCTGCCATCTTCTAAATACTTTACGTAGACCATGCCTTTTGCTCCGATCTGGGGTTTTTTAACAAAATCTGTTAGTCCATCAATTTGCTTTCTTGAATAATTTGCAGCCTGATCTACAGCGATACCCAAGATGATCTCTGCCTTGTCAAAGACCTGAAATCCTTGCCCTTTAAAATCAGAGCTTAAATCTTTGAAAATCATATCAAACCTTAGATCTGGTTTGTCAGAACCGTAGTTTTCAATCGCCTCTTTGTAGGGCATTCTAGGGAAATCTTCAAGCGTTTTGTTTAAAAATGTTTCAAACATGTGTTTGGTTAATGCTTCAAAAGTTTGCAAAACATCTTCTTGAGTGACAAAGGCCATCTCACAATCTAATTGTGTGAATTCTGGTTGTCTGTCAGCTCTTAAATCTTCATCTCTAAAGCAGCGTACAATCTGAAAATACCGATCGAATCCACTCACCATTAAGAGTTGTTTGAACGTTTGTGGAGATTGGGGCAGAGCGTAAAATTCAGTCGGATTCATGCGCGAAGGCACTACAAAATCACGCGCACCTTCAGGGGTTGATTTGATTAAAAATGGGGTTTCAATTTCAAGAAAATGAGCGTTGTTTAAAAAGTTTCTAATTTCAATCGCCATCTTGCTTCTTAAAATAATTTTTTCTTGCACATTAGGCCTTCGAAGATCTAAATAGCGGTATTTCATGCGGTCTTCTTCGCCACCGTCTGTATCTTCTAAAATTGTAAATGGAGGGATTTTGGCTTTTGATAAAACAGCCAATTCATCTACCAAAACTTCAATATCACCAGTAGGCAGATTTTTATTTTTACTTTCTCTTTCAATGACCTTTCCTGTGATTTTAACCACAGATTCTCGGGATGCCTCTTTGGCAATATTAAAAGCCTTCTCTTGATGTGTTTGATGAAAAGAAAGCTGAGTGATGCCATACCGGTCTCTAAGATCAATAAATATCATCCCGCCTAGTGCACGGTTCTTTTGAACCCATCCACTTAGGGTAACAGATGTATTAACATGTTTTATGTTGAGTTCGCCACAAGTATGAGTTCTATACATGATATCAATAAATAGAGGAGGTTATTCTGTTAAATAAACAGTAGATAAGTTTTTAATCCGCAATGGATTAGTGTGAAGTCCTTCAATATTTGAACGGACTAAAATAAATTTTTCATTATAAAAAAGAGGGTTAAAGGCTGCGTCATCGAGTAGAATTTGCTCAGCTTCATGTAAGGTGTTGAATTGTTTTTCTTGGCTATCAGATTGCATGGCTGATATGAAAAGATCATCAAATGCCTGATTGGTGTATCCAGAGGTATTTGGGTATGAGGGATAGAAGTCAGTGTAAGAGTCTGTACTAGACACAAACATGCCTAAAAATGAGATGGGGCTAGGAAAATCAGCAATCCAAGAATTAATGTAAATGGCACCCGTTTTGTTTTGTTTGCTTTTGATGATTTCGGCCAATGGTTTCGCTTCTATATTCACTTTTAAAATCCCTAATTTTCTTTGCAACTGTTTTTGAATTTCTATAGCAAGGGCAACATTGTATTCGCCATCGTTGTTAAACTCAATAACAAATTCAGGAAAGTCTTTTCCAGAAGAGTATCCGCTCTTTTTAAGATGGGCTTTTGCTTTTTCAACATTAAATGTGTAGCCTTTAAAATCAGAAGTGTTGTATCCAGTCATAGAAGGAGGGGTTAAGCCATAATCTCCAGAAATATACATCGGTTCTTTAATCACATTTTCAATTATTTTTTGCTTGTCAATAGCGTAGTTAAAGGCTTTTCTTACATCTATATTTTTGAAAACAGGATGGGTCATGTTGTAAGAGATAAAATCAGTACTTAACTCTGCCTGAGAGGTCAAGCGATGGATAGAATCATTTTTAAATCCTTGTGCATTTTCACTTATAAAAGAATCTCTGTATTTTTTTGGAAGGCCCCATATCAGATCTAAATTTTCTTTTTTGTATTCTGATAATTCCATTGATTTTTTTTGGTATACTGTAAATATTACAGCATCTAAATAGGGGAGTGAGACTTGGTTTGAATCTTTTAGATAATACTGCTTGTTCTTTTCTAAATAATAGGAGCTTTTTCTACTTTTTTCTGAATTAAGTGTAAAGGCACCTGTTCCTATTGCTGTTTTTAAAGGGTTTGTAGTTTTAAAGTGTTTGGCATTTAGAATAGCGCAAAGCGGAGAAGCTAAAGAGTGTAGGAAATTAGCATTAGGAGCAGTAAGGGTAAATTCAACGGTGTAATCATCAATTTTTTTTAAGCCTTCTAAATCAATATTCCAATCGTCTTTATTTTTAACAGAATGTTTATAAAAAGCATTAGCCCCTTTAAGCGTATTTTTCAGAGTAGATTCAAAAGCCAAATTATTTTTGTGTGCACGTGCTAAGTTTTTAAATGAAAAAACAACATCCTCAGCCGTCAGAGATTCATTGTTATGAAAGCGCACATCTTTTCTTAAATAAAAGGTGTAAACAGTTCGGCTTTCATCTACAGTCCATCTCTCAGCAATGCTTGGGCTTATGTGCAAGTCTTTTGGTGAAAAACGAACTAGTCCGTCAAAGATTTGTGTGGTAATTTCAGCCGCATTCACCTCAACAGCATTTGGCGGATACGTAGAAATCGGATAGTCAGATAATGCAAGATTAAGCACACCACCGTTCACTCTTTTTTTTAAGGGTTTATCTTGTTTTTTTGTTGTAGAAGTAGAGCATCCCCCCAACACAAACAATAACAAAATTTTCAGAAAACACAAATTACGCAAAGACCTCATAGGTAAAACTTTAGAT
>JAHDCS010000088.1 GCA_020629755.1 Flavobacteriales bacterium
GTGAATAGTGGCTATAATATCTTCCCAGGTTTCACATTCTTCAATGTCTCTATAGATTCTATTTTCAATAAATATCTTCTCTAAAGAAGCAAAATGCCAAGAGGTTTCAAGCTCTTCTTTGCGAATTAAAAGCTCTTTTTCAAGTAAATCTTTAGTTTGATCGGTATTGCGTTTAAGAATATCAGTCACGCCTATAAACAAAGGCTTGTTGTCTTCTATCACGCAAGCATTAGGCGAAATAGATACCTCACAATTACTAAATGCATAAAGCGCATCAATCATTTTATCAGGCGAATACCCACTTTGTAGATGCACTAAAATTTCGACATGCTCTGCGGTGTTGTCTTCTACTTTTTTAATTTTAATCTTACCCTTTTGATTGGCTTTTAAAATACTGTCTATCAAAGAAGAGGTGGTGGTTGAAAAAGGAATTTCTGAAATTTTCAACGTTTTTTTATCTAAGGCTTCAATTTTAGCGCGCACTTTTATTTTTCCGCCTCTTAGCCCATTATTATAATCAGAAAAATCAGCTTGTCCACCGGTTAAAAAATCAGGAACCAGTTTAAAACTTCTGCCTTTTAGATAAGCAATTGACCCCTCAATGAGTTCATTAAAATTATGAGGTAAAATCTTACAGGCCAATCCAACCGCAATACCTTCAACGCCTTGAGCTAAAACAAGTGGAAATTTAACAGGCAGCGAAATAGGTTCTTTGTTACGCCCATCATATGAGAGCTGCCAATCGGTTGTTTTAGGATTAAAGACAACATCTAAGGCAAACTTTGACAATCTTGCTTCTATATAACGTGGGGCAGCGGCTCTATCACCTGTGGTGTAATTTCCCCAGTTGCCTTGCATGTCAATCAAAAGATCTTTTTGTCCCATCTGCACCATAGCATCGCCAATTGAAGCATCGCCATGCGGATGGTATTTCATGGTATTGCCTATGACATTGGCTACTTTGTTGTATCGGCCGTCTTCAAGTTCGCGCATCGAATGTAGGATACGCCGTTGGACGGGTTTTAAGCCGTCATTCAAAAACGGAACCGCACGTTCTAAAATAACATAAGAGGCATAGTCAAGAAAATAGGTTTTGTACATTCCAGAAATCGGAATAATATTGTCTGAAAGGCCTTCGTTTTGATTGCTTGAATCATTTTCATCTGAAGGATTCTGTTCAAAGTCGTCTTCTGGTAATTCTGGCGTGTCAGTCATTAAAATCGTTCTTTTCTACCACTAAATTATCGATGATGAATTTTTGTCTATCTGGCGTGTTTTTGCCCATATAAAAACTCAAAAGCTCTTCGTTGGTCGCATCTTTTGTGATCATCACAGGGTTGAGTCTAATATCAGGGCCTATAAAATGCTTGAATTCATTAGGTGAAATTTCACCTAAACCCTTAAAGCGGGTAATCTCTGGATTTTTACCCAATTTTTCAATTGCCGTTTTGCGTTCAAGATCAGAGTAGCAATAATGGGTCTCTTTTTTATTGCGCACCCTAAAAAGAGGTGTTTCTAAAATGTAGAGATGGCCATTTTTAATTAGATCGGGAAAAAACTGCAAAAAGAAGGTAATCAGCAGCAAACGAATATGCATACCATCAACATCGGCATCAGTGGCAATTACCACATTATTATATCTTAGCTCTTCTAAGCTCTCTTCAATGTTTAAAGCGGCTTGTAAAAGATTAAATTCTTCGTTTTCATACACCACCTTTTTAGACAAGCCATAACAGTTTAAAGGCTTTCCTTTAAGTGAAAATACAGCCTGAGTATTCGGATCACGCGATTTAGTGATAGACCCTGATGCCGAATCCCCTTCGGTGATAAACAAGGTGGTTTCTAAATGACGTTCGTGCTTTTCATTGTTGTAATGCACCCGACAGTCTCTCAACTTTTTATTGTGAAGGCTCGCCGTTTTTGCTCTTTCTCTGGCTAATTTTCGAATGCCCGAGAGTTCTTTTCGCTCGCGTTCGGCCTGCAGTATCTTTTTTTGAATCGCTTCTGCCGTATCTGGGTTCTTATGCAGATAATTGTCTAGCTCTGTTTTAAGAAAATCTAAGACAAAGGCCCGCATACTTTTACCCCCCGGTTCTATCTCATTTGATCCGAGTTTCGTTTTGGTTTGCGATTCAAACACTGGTTCAATCACTTTTACACTTATTGAGGCGATGATTGAAGAACGGATGTCTTTGGCATCGTAATCCTTCCCGAAAAATTCTTTAATCACTTTTGCTAAGGCTTCTCTATACGCCCCCTGGTGTGTGCCCCCTTGAGTGGTGTGTTGTCCATTGACAAACGAATAATAATCTTCGCCATAACTGCTCCCGTGGGTAATGGCAACCTCTATGTCTTCACCTTTCAAGTGAATAATCGGATAACGTATCTCTTCTGATATTTTACTCTCTAATAAATCATAAAGCCCTTTCTCAGAATGGAATTTTTGTCCGTTAAAATGAATGGTAAGCCCTGGATTTAAATAGGCATAATTCCATAACATTTTCTCGATATACCCTAAGCGGTGTTGGTACTTGCCAAAAATGGTTTCATCGGGCACATAAGTTACCTGAGTGCCCCGGCGTTTTGAGGTCTCTTCAAGATCCGGATCCTTAGTAATTACTCCTCCGCTAAACTCGGCCCACTTGGTTTTGTTTTCTCGAAAGGCCTCCACTTTAAAATAAGAAGAAAGCGCATTGACCGCTTTAGTCCCCACACCGTTTAGCCCTACAGACTTTTTAAAGGCCTTAGAATCGTATTTGGCGCCTGTGTTGATTTTTGACACAACATCCACCACCTTACCCAGCGGAATCCCTCGGCCATAATCGCGCACGCGAATACGATTGTCTTTAATGGCAATTTCTATGGTTTTGCCATAGCCCATCACATACTCATCAATGCAATTATCTACTACCTCTTTTAGAAGAATATATATCCCATCATCAGGCGTAGACCCATCCCCCAACTTTCCAATATACATACCCGGCCTAAACCTAATATGATCTTTCCAATCTAATGATCGGATATTGTCTTCTGTGTATGCGACTTCTTTTTTAGCCATTAATCCCGTAGCCTATAAATATAAAAAAAATCAGCAAAGACAATACACCACAAGGGATTTAGAGCCTTTTTTGTTGATAATTTACTCTAGATGTGTATTTCTTGGGCGTGCCCCCTAAAGGGGTCGGGCTAAACGAGGGTGCGCTTTGCTCCCGTGCTTCGCACCTAAGCTCTGCTTAGCCTCTAATATCCCTCACGCAAACTAAACACCAATGTGTACTTCTGTCATCCATACGCTTCACATGAAAGAGGACTTAATGAATACACGAACAAATTAATCAGACAATACATCCCTAAAAGCATGGATTTAAGAACCATTAAACCATCCAGAATAAGAGAAGTGCAAAACAAATTGAACAGAAGACCAAGAGCTAAACTTAACTTTAAAACTCCTAATGAAATTTTTATGTTTAACTTAGATAAAAAAATGGCACTTGCTGGTTGAAACTACCCTGCGTTAATTACCATTCTTATTCTAAAAGTACTCAAAGCGAAAGCTAAATATAG
>JAHDCS010000043.1 GCA_020629755.1 Flavobacteriales bacterium
CCTCATGAAGCAAGAGATCCGCGCCTTTAATATATTCTACAATAGATTCATCATAAGCGGTATCTGACACATAGCCAAATTTTTTAATCGTAATCGGAAGGGTTAAACACTCGTTTTTTATAACTTCTCCGCTCTGATTTGTATAATCTGCTCCTCTTTGAATAGCATTATAATACAATTCCGGAATGCCATGATTTTTAATTGCTTTTAGATTTATTTTTCTTTTGGGCGGATAAATCTCAACACTATACCCTTTAGTGGCTATGCGGTGCTTTAATTTAAAATTATATACTTTAATCTGATGGTCTTCACAGACCAATTCTGATTGATCGTTGTTTTTCCAAAGATCAAAGAGCAAATCAAACTTTATGTAAGAATGCGAGACACTGAGCTGTAATTTTATAATCTCTTCTATCTCTTTTGGGCCATGAATAAACAAAGGCTTTACGCGCCCCATAAGTGAAAATGTACCGATCAGACCAATTAATCCAAAAAAGTGATCTCCGTGTAAATGCGAAATGAATACCCGCTGTATACGGTTAAAATTAACCCCGTACTTTTTTAGTTGAATTTGCGTGGCTTCGCCACAGTCAAATAAAAAAAAGCGCCCGTTTACTTTTAGTAAATGGGCGCTTTGATGTTTATTTTTAGTTGGTGTTGCAGAGCTAGTCCCTAAAGATAATAGCTCAATCTTATCCAAATTTACTTGCTCACAATAAATTTACCTGCTTTTACGGCATTGCCATTTTGCAATACTTTATAAAAGTAGTTGCCATTTGGCAATGAACGTACATCTAAAGTGTGCATACTCGATTGAATCTGCTCATTAATCACTTGCTCCCCTAATAGATTAAATATGCGAACACTTGCGCCTTGCATTGTTGTCTCAAATTGTAAGTTCAATACATCTTTTGTTGGTGAGGGAAATACATTTACAGTATATCCTTCTTTTAGATCAGCAACCGATGTAGTACCTGTATCTGTGCTACATACATCTCCCTGAGCAATGACCTCAAGAGCCAATTGACCAGTAAAACTTGTATCAATCACTACAGTTTGTCCAAAAGCAAGTGCTGTTACAGAACCATCCAAAACAGGCGTATACGAACCTGGAGACACAATAGTCGTTCCAGAAACTGTTACACATCCAACAACGCCACCACTCCAAGTAAAATTAGATTGATCTGCCACCGCTACTAAACCTGTTGGCAAGCTTGCTGCTAGGGCTTGCTCATCAATTTCTATAGAAGAAATATCATAAGAAATACCATTTAAAGAACCTCCTACCGGAAATTTAATATATAACACATCAGAATAAGATTCGTTAGAGATAACACAATCTAAATTATTTGGATGAATCCATAAAGAATCAGGATGCATAGACTGTCCTGAATTGTGTTGAGATGGATCACACTGTGCATTTAAGCCAAGGGCTAAAGTCGTTCCGGTAAGGATAGAAAGTATTGTTTTTTTCATAAAATTTAGTTTAGTTAATATTTCCTTGAATTTCTTCCATGTATACTAATTCTTCTGCTTCTTTAAGTGTCGGAGTAACGTTAAGAATAGAATCTAACTGAGAAATAGTAATGAGTTTGGCTACGTAGTCTTGTACACCAAAAATCACAAATACACCCCCTAAATTCTCACAAAGCCTTTTGGCTACTAATATGGCACTTAAGCCAGAAGAATCAGAATATTTTACTTTAGAAAAATCCAAGATGATGTTTCTTTGTCCCTCATTGTTTAAAAGTACAAACTGAGATTTTAGTTCTGGCGATTGGGTGCCGTCTAGTTTTTCAACATCTACCGATACCAAAGCATATTTCTCTTCTTTTTTTATGTGTACACTCATAGTTTAAACTTTAAGGCTTCCAAACAAAGATATATATTTTTAAAAGTAAAACAATTTTTTTTTGGCAAGGCCCAATTATGGTTGGTGAAATTGAATATACTTACGCCAACGGTCTAATACATTTAAAAAGTTTTGAGGCAGTTCTGCCTTAAATAGCATTTCTTTTTTTGAAATTGGATGAATAAACCCTAATGTATGCGCGTGCAGCGCTTGCCCTGACAGCAAAGAAAAACAGCCTTTCACAAAAGACTTATACTTGGAAAACGTGGTGCCTTTTAATATTTTATCGCCTCCGTATCTATCGTCATTAAACAACGGATGCCCCTTGTGTCTTAAATGTGCTCTGATTTGATGGGTTCGCCCGGTTTCTAATTGGCACTCAATAAGCGACACGTAATATAAATCTTCAATAACCTTGTAGTGCGTCAATGAATATTTGCCCTTGGTTTGATCGTCAAAAAGCTGCATTTGCAATCGATCTTTTAAATGTCTACCCAGATAACCTTCTACAGTTCCTTGACTGGGCTCAGGCGCCCCCCAAACGAGCGCTTTATAGCTTCTTTTAGTTGTTTTATGAAAAAACTGGGCACTCAAATGTGCTTGCACACTCTCCTCTTTGGCCACCACCAATAAACCTGTTGTGTTTTTGTCAATGCGGTGCACAAGACCGGGGCGGAGGTTTTTTTTATCCTTAAAAATATCTGAAAAATGATACGCCAAGGCATTCACTAGGGTTCCATCCCGATTGCCATGCCCTGGGTGCACGACCATACCCGCAGGTTTATTAATGACCATAAGATGCTCATCCTCATAAACAATAATCAATGGAATATCTTGTGGAGTTAATTCATATTCTCTTTTAGGATGCGGTAAATAAAATGAGACGGTATCGCCTGCCTTGATCTTATAATTTTGCTTAACCACCTTCTGATTTACCAAAATCAGCTGATGCTTGGCAGCCAATTGAATTTTATTTCTAGATACATTGGGCAGTTTATCTACCAAAAACCGATCTATCCTGAGTGGATTTTGTCCTTTATCAGCCACAATGTTGTAATGTTCAAATAAATCATCTTCTGTATGGCTTAAAGGCTCTTTCATCGTATTCACTTCAGCTATGCCAAGCTAAACATTAATCTATCACTGTAAATGGCTGCGTAAATATCTGGTTATGTTTATCTGTAATTTGCAAAAAATAATGTCCCGCAGCAAGATGATTTACAGCAAGGCTCTGAGACACTTTTTGTGTTATCGCTTCTCCTTGGCTGTTAATAATAGTAATTGCTTGAATCTCTGAGCGCTTAAAATCAAAGGAAATAACATCACGAGCAGGATTAGGATATAAACTAAAGCCTTTATTTTTAAAGCTCAGTTCTGGTACAGACACAGAGATCTGACTTGCGCCAAAATCAGGACGCATCATCACACTTCCAGTGATCGAAGAATTTGTCCAACTTCCTGAAGAAGTGCGGTAAAACAACTTATCAGAATGATCTATATTTTTATCTATCCCCACATATACATCGTTTGAAGTTAAATTTTGCCATCCAATATATATGGTTTGATCAACTACAACGACAGAATCTAAAGCATAACGCACAAACCCATCTTTCGTATCTGAATAGGTAATGGGTACAATTTTTTCATAAATAAGATCCTCTTGTAAAATATCTTTCCATACTCTGATGGATATCAACTCAGAAGAATTATCAAATGCATTGATTGGAAAATGCATGAGTATTCCTTTTAAAGTATCTTGAGTGGCCAAGGTATACATCTGAGCAACTTCAGACCCTTGATTGTCTAATATGTACGCACTTTCAGCGGTGCCATCGTCATAGGCATAATAGGTGTCAAAAACCTGCAGATGATTTAAAGAATCATTTGGGGCGTAAATATCAGGGTTAACATTGATGTAGTTTTCATATAAAAACATACTTGATTCGAGCGCATTCAACGGAAAAGAATAATTAGAAGGCGCATCCAATACACTGCTAGGTATAGTTAACATACCCGGCAAAAAACTTGGGATTACTCCACTATTAGAAAACACATTATTTTGCCCATGATCGTAAAAGTTAAATAGATGTTCAATAAATCTAGGATTTTGACTCAAATTAACCACCTCTACATCAATACTAGGCTTAGTGAATGATGCCGGGCTTACTTTATAATGATCCCAAGGCATTTGGGTGTAGAGTTCAATCAAAGAATAAATCTTATTGGTGTAGGCCACATCTTGTATGTCTTCTAATCCAAGAGATCTGTCTTTGTTAAGGTATACATAATCCATATTCCAAATGTCATACAAACCTGAAAGAGTGGCGTAGTTTAAAAACTTAAATTGAAAACCCTTTTGCAAAAAGCCGGCTTCTTTGACTTCTATTTTAACCTCTAAAAAATCTGTATGATTTACACTGCCGTCTGCCAACCAAACGGTCTTCCATTTTTGGGTTAAAGGTTCATAAAATTTTAAAACTAAAGAATCTGGATTTTCTGGTGCATTCCCCAAGCCTTTGGGCTGATAAAAGAAACTAAAAATAATATTATCAGAAGCTGAAAACCCAGATAAATCAATAGGCTTTGAGCTTAGTTCATCTGCTTTTCCGTAAGTTTGATCTATCGAAGCATCATAAGGCTTTCCAAAGGCATCTAGCCCATCAAAAGTAGCCATGCCAAGCGTTATAGGTTGGCTAGCAAACCGATTATTTACAAACACCCAAGGCAAAGAATCCATCCATAATGAAAGTGTATCATCTGGTATTAAGTAAAAATCAGAAAACGCGTCTAAATCTAAAAACTGATCTACAAGCACCGAATCTACAATACCCAAAGAATCTATGTATTGATAAGGCGGATACACCGTTAAAGTGTCCGTTGGTTGCTGCAAATTAGAAGGATCTTCAAATAATTGAATTTGTAGAACCTGATTTTGTATCGTATCGTAAAGTGAATCTACTGCATTATATACCAAGGTTATAGTCGGGTCAAGAGAATATCTAAGCGAGTCTATCGTGTCTCCACTTAAAGTTTTAAACTGTAAATAACTCACAAGTGTAGCTGTTGAGGTGTCTATTTCTGTGGTGTTTTTTTGCCGATTGGTCGAAAAGTCATCTAAAAAAGGAAGCGATAGTGTGTCAATTAAAAATTGATGCGGGATTAATGCTTTTTGAATGTTCCATTTTTTTAAGTTGCCTCTTCGGTCTTGTTGCAAGACAGCCTCTTTCTCTGGCCCGTATGAGATAATAGCATCTTCTTGTGATAGAGCCTCAAACGAAAAAAAAATAAATACAATTATAAGAGTCCAGCTCTGCTTTAGTAAAAAACTACAGTTCATTGTTAATCAGTAATAGGTATTGAGTCTTTATTTTGCGCCGATGATTCAGGCAATTTACCAACCACAATATCAATTTTAGCATGCTCAGGCACTTTTTCTCCGGCTATTTTCTTAACACTTTTATAGAGCACTCTAATCACACATCCTTCACAATCTGAAACTTCATGAGTGACCTCTCCTACATCTAAGCCTTTGGATTGTAAGGTTGCTTTTGCTTGTGCTAATGACACGTCTGATATATTGGGCATCCCAACCATCTTTTTAGATAACGCATTTATGGTTAAATATATTTTACGATTCTTTTTAACATTACTTTGCTTGGGAGGATCTTGATCAATCACAATTCCTTTTGGCTTTCTGTTGTCTGAAATAGAATCAATGATTACATACTGCAATTCGTAGTTTTGCATAAAGGGCTCTAATTCGTCTATTTTCATGCCAACAAGATCAGGCACCCCTATAGACTCTCCGTGATTAGTATAGGCCTTTAGACCATAAATGGTAAGATTTAACACCACTACTAATAACAATAACATCACACTAAGATGAAGGACTAACTTGACGATATTTTGCTTCTTAAACATCTGTTACTGATCTATTATCTTTATTCAGCAAGGTAAGTAAAATTAAAGAAACCAAACCAAAAAGAATAATCATAATGGTTTGCGCCGTCCATACAATCCACCCAAGTGCCAAACCCAATGGTTTTGAAATGCCGTACAAAAGCAAGGTTTGCATAATGGCCAAGGGATAAGCCCCAATCCCTCCTTGTACCAAAACAATAGAAATACTGCCCATCACAAAACAGGCAACCACCGACATGAAGTGCAAAGATGAAAGCTCCGGAAATGAAAAAAAACAGATATAAATCATCATCACATACATGAGCCATATAAAAAGCGTATGAAACAAAAAAGGCCATTTTTTTTCCATGGTAATAAAAGTTTGCACGCCTTCCATTAAGCCAAGCACTAATTTTTTGCCCTTTTCATAAACCCCAGGCATTGTTTTTTTTACCAAGAAAAAAAGTAAAATCATCAACAGAATAAAACAGATAAAATACCCCGCTAAAGCCAAACTACTTTGAGCTTTTCCTAAAAGTGCAACTGTAATTTGATCAAATAAATTTTTTAACACTTCATATTCAAAAATAAGCACCACACCAATGGCTGCCACAAGCATTAAAACATCAGAAATCCTTTCTGCCACTACAGTGCCCAACAATTTATTGACATCTTTGTTTTCGTATTTGGCTATAAGGCCACAGCGGGCAAATTCTCCTATTCTAGGCAAGGCTAAATTAGCGAAATACCCCACCATTACGGCCATAAACGCATTAGGTAAATTAAACGAATACCCCAGAGGCTCTTGCAAGTATTTCCATCTGTAGGCTCTAGAAATATGAGAAAGTACACCACAACAAACGCTTAATGCCACCCAAAAGTAATCGGCCGTTAAAAATGCATTACTTAAGGTTTCTCGCTCCTCTATACTTAAAGTCTGATACACCACATAAACAATGTACAAGGCAATAGAAACAGGCAATAGCACTTTGAGTGCATTAATTAATGTATTCTTAAAATTCATGCGCATACAAATATAATCGGATTATCTTACCTTTATGCCATGAGAGTTGGTGTGATTACATTTCCGGGGTCAAATTGTGATAAAGATATGATCAAAGCCTTTAAAGATTTAGGCCACCATACTTTGTCTTTATGGCACAAAGACAATACGTTAAAACAGTGTGATTTGGTTGTTATTCCAGGCGGATTTTCATACGGAGATTATCTGCGTTCAGGTGCCATCGCACGCTTTTCTCCTATCATGGAGGCTGTGTATGCCTTTGCTGAAAATGGAGGGATGGTTTTTGGCGTGTGCAATGGCTTTCAAATTCTATGTGAAGTCGGATTATTACCCGGTACGCTGTTACACAACAACAATCAAAAATTTATATGCAAAGACGTTTATATAAAGTCAGATAAACCCTCTGAAATGATGACTAAAAGTCAGCAAGCACTTAGAATCCCGATTGCGCATGGTGAAGGACGTTATTATGCCGATAAATCCACACTAGAATCGATGAAAAATAATGGCCAGATTCTTTTTTATTATTGCAGTGCTTCAGGCACAATCGACGATCAAAGTAATCCGAATGGATCGGTGCTTAACATTGCCGGAGTTTGCAATGCACAAAAAAATGTATTCGGTATGATGCCTCATCCAGAAAGAGCCTGTAGCCAAATCTTAGGAAACACAGACGGTATTGATATTCTCAATTATTTTGATAAAGCGCTTGCGCTTTAATATATTCTGCCACGCTTTTAGGTAAAAGATGGCTGTACTCTTTATTGTTTTTGATATAATTTCTGATTTGAGTAGATGAAATCTGAACCTGTGGCGTATCTAAAATCACTACTTTTTTATCTTTTTTTTCTGGGGGGATTACAGATCCTGGTCTTGGATACACATAAATGTGCGTAAAAAAAGCGTGAAGCTCTTCACTGCTTTTCCAACTATAAAATCCTTTAAGATTATCTGACCCCATGAGTATAGAAAACCTATAATTGGGGTATTTAAGCTTAAGTGCATCAACGGTCTGAATGGTATAAGAAGGCTGAGGCAATTCAAATTCAATAGCACAAGATCTAATCTTATTAAGAGATGATATACTAAGATCGATCATCGTCTTTCGATCTATATTTGACGCAAGGCTACTTTTTTTCTTATCTGGACTTTGTGGAGATAGCACAAACCAAAGTTCATCAAGCTCTGTTTGTTTGAGACTTTCAACAGCTACAATAAGATGTGCATGATGTACGGGGTTAAAAGACCCAAAATATAATAAGACCTCTTTCACAGCCTTAAATGTACAAACAAATAAAAAAAATTAGTGTAAATTAGCCCGTAATAAAATTTTACGTATTATTGTCATTAGGTATTAACAATTAACAAACATGAAACACAAGAATTTATTTTTTAAACCTTTATTTACACTTTGCTTCGGATTGCTTTTAAGCTTATCTGTTTCAGCTCAAAAAGATTATACAAAATCAGCCGATAAAAAATTTGAAGGCGGATCTTATTTTCAGGCGATTGAACTTTATAAAGTTGCCTATTCAAAAGAAAAAACAGATTCTAAAAAAGCAGAAATTTTATACCGAATTGGTCAGTGTTATGACAACATCCACGATTTAGCACAAGCTGAAGTGTGGTATAAAAAAGCAGTTGCTGCTAACAACCCTGAGCCTGAGATTAGACTCAAATTAGGAAATGTGATTAAAGCACAACAAAGATACGATGAGGCGCTCACCCAGTACCAATCATTCTTAAAACTAAAACCAGGCGACGAACGTGGTACTAAAGGCGTTAAGTCTTGTGAAATGGCGCAAGAGTGGAAGGATGCCGAGGCCGAATTTAAAGTGCAAAACGAGGTGCTATTAAATTCTAAGCAAATCGACTACTCGGTGGCCTTTGCCGATAAAAAATACAATACTATTCTTTTCTCATCTTCTAGAGAAGGAGCTACTGGTGATGCAAAAAACGAAGTAAATGGTGAAAACTACTCTGACATATGGGTCTCTAGCAGAGACAACAAAGGCAAGTGGAGTACCCCAACAAGCATTAGCAATGTGATTAATACCGAAGATGAAGAGGGAACGCCTTCATTAGATGCCAAGCAAACTACACTTCTCTTTGGACGAATCAAAGCCAGAGAAGACGGGAGTGTGGACAGTAAAATTTACACCGCTAAAAAATCTGGTAAAAACTATACTGGCATCATGCCTGTTCGGTTAGGTCCAGACTCCTTTTTGTATTCTCACCCTGCTATTTCTCCGGATGGTACTTTTATGATTTATACCTCTAATAGAACAGACATCGACGGCGCTAAAGGAAGTATGGATCTTTATTTGACCACTTATGACAAAAAAACAAGAAAGTGGTCTGAAGATGCGGTTGCTTTAAAAGACCTTAATACCTCTCAATATGATGCATTCCCATACATTCACGAGAATGGAGATCTCTATTTCTCTTCTGATGGTCATATTGGCTTAGGCGGATTAGATATTTTTAAATGTAAAAAAACAGGCGATAAAAAATGGGGTGAACCAGAAAACATGAAACCGCCTATTAATTCTGCGGGCGATGATATTGGCATTGTGTTTGAAGGCAGTAAACAAAGAGGCTACTTTACTTCAACACGTGAAGGAGGAAGAGGAAAAGACGATATTTACAGTTTCTTTGTACCTGCTAAGATCTTTAAACTAGAAGGTAAGATTACCAATGCCAAAACCAATGAACCTATTGAAGGCGCTACTATCGCGCTTACAGGTTCTGATGGCTCTAAATACGACACTAAATCTGATGCCACTGGTTATTATCAGTTTGATATGCTTCCTGGCACTTCTGAAAGATACATTAAAGAAAATACCAATTATAATATCTTAGTGACTGCAGAAAATCACTTAAATGCAAAAGGCGAAGAGTCTACAGTTGGTTTAGAAACATCAACCAACTTTGTGCACGACTTTGCATTGATTAGATTTAAAGGTAAAAATGGTGAAGCTGCTGAAATTAAAATGCCACAGGTATTGTATGAATTTGGTAAAGCAACCCTTACTGATCAGGCAAGAGATTCACTAAATTGGTTATATCAAACTCTAATAGACAACCCAACATTGGTGATTGAACTTTCTGCACATACCGATTCTAGGGGGTCAGATGCTTTTAACCTTAATCTATCACAAAAAAGAGCTAAATCATGTGTAGATTACTTATTAACCAAAGGCATTCATCCACAAAGAATGCAACCTAAAGGATATGGTGAAACCAGACTTATTCATTCAGATGCAGAAATAAATGCACTACCTACTGAAGAAGAAAGGGAGGCTATGCACCAAGTCAACAGACGAACCGTCTTCTCTGTACTCAGGGCAGATTTCAAGCCATAACAAACTAAAAAATCTAAAAAGCCTCAAAAATTTGAGGCTTTTTTTTTGCTATTTTTGAAACACAAATGACAGAAAAATCTAGATACGATTTGCGCGGGGTTTCTGCTCAAAAAACGGATGTTCATCGGGCCATTAAAGATAAAAGTAAAGGGCTTTATGAAAATGCTTTTTGTAAAATCTTACCAGACACCCTTACTGGATCATCTGAGCATTGCATGGTTATGCATACCGACACTGCTGGCACAAAACCCTCTTTAGCTTACCTTTATTACAAAGAAACAGGAGATCTTTCAGTCTGGAAGGATATTGTGCAAGATGCCCTTGTCATGAATCTTGATGATATGGCTTGCGTTGGTATAACAGATCAATTTATGATCAGCTCAAATATCGCTAGAAACAAATCCATTATTGATGCTTCTATTTTAAAAGCATTGATTGATGGAGCCTATGATTTGACTGATCAGTTTAGAGGTTTAGACATCCATATTGGCCATGCCGGTGGAGAAACTGCAGATGTAGGTGACATTATAAGAAGTTTAGATGTGGGTTTTACTGCCACAGGGCGCATCCATAAAGACAATGTCTTTGTAAATCATATAAAGCCAAATCACGTGATTGTAGCCTTATCTTCTTATGGGCAAGCCACATATGAAAATAACTACAATAGTGGTATTGGATCTAACGGCTTAACCTCTGCACGGCATGAAGTGTTATCAAATCTCTACGCCTCAAAATACCCAGAAACATATAATCCTGCTACGCCAAAAGATTTAGTCTACTGTGGCCAACATTTAGTGACAGATATTGATACACAAACAGGCATCGCTATCGGAAAACTACTTCTCTCTCCTACCCGTACCTATGTGCCCGTTCTTAAACAAGTGTTTAAGCACATAGACCGCTCAGCACTCTCAGGCATTATCCACAATACTGGAGGCGGGCAAACTAAAGTCTTAAAATTTATTGACCAAATAGAAGTAGTGAAAGACAACCTGATTGACATCCCTCCTATCTTTGAACTTATAAGAACCTCTTCGAATACGTCATACAAAGAAATGTTTGAAACTTTTAACATGGGCGCTCGCTTAGAAATTTATTGTACAAAAGACGCCGCACCTGATATCATTCTTATGGCAGAGCAATTCAATATCAAAGCGCAAATTATAGGCCACACAAAAGCTTCTGATGCTAATAAAGTAAGTATCCATCATAAAGAGAACACCTATACCTATACCGCATGAACTTGCTTGAAAAACTCAGTTCGCTGAAAGATAAATACCACGAAATTGAAACACGCTTAGCTGACCCTTCTGTTATTGGGGATATGAAAAAATTTATTCCTCTAAACAGAGAATATAAAGAACTACAGCCCATAGTTGAAACCTATACAGTCTATAAAGATTGTATCGAGAATATTGACTCATGTAAAGACATCTTAAAAAATGAAAAAGACCAAGAGTTCAAAGACTTGGCCAAATCAGAATTAGACGACTACGAAGCCAAAAAAATTAAGCTTGAAGACGATATTCGTTTAATGCTTATCCCAAAAGATCCTGAAGATCGCAAAAATGCGATTGTTGAAATAAGAGCCGGTACCGGCGGAGACGAAGCCAGTATATTTGCCGGTGATTTATTTAGAATGTATCAAAAATATTGCGATTCTAAAAAATGGAAAACCTCAATTGTTGATGTAAATGAAGGGACCGCTGGAGGCTACAAAGAAATTATCTTTAATGTATCTGGCGAAGAAGTCTATGGTATTTTAAAGTACGAGTCAGGCGTACATAGGGTACAGAGAGTGCCTCAGACAGAAACACAAGGCAGGGTGCATACCTCTGCGGCCACAGTAGCTATATTGCCCGAAGCGGATGACGAAGTAGAAATAAACATCCACCCTTCTGAAATTGAGATGCAAACCTCAAGAAGTGGAGGCGCCGGAGGACAAAATGTCAATAAAGTTGAAACTAAAGTACAACTTACCCATAAACCCACTGGTATTGTAGTGGTTTGTTCTGTAGAGCGTACACAGCTCAAAAATAGAGAATTGGCTATGAAAATGCTCAAAACAAAACTCTATGACTTAGAAGTTGAGAAACGGCAATCTGAAGTGGCTTCAAAAAGAAAATCTTTGGTTTCTACTGGTGATCGATCGGCTAAAATTAGAACTTACAATTATCCGCAAGGCCGTGTCACAGATCATAGAATAAACCTAACGCTTTATAATTTAGATGGCATTATCTCTGGAGATATCCATGAAATTTTAGAAGCGTTACGAACCGCAGAAAATATTGAAAAACTCAAAGAAGGAGGATTGTAGATGAATAGAGAAGAATTAATCACAAGCATTTACTCTAAAAAAAGCCTTCTGTGTATTGGGCTTGATACAGATTTAAAAAAAATCCCCCCTATGCTTCTTAAAGAAGCAGATCCTATTTTTAGCTTTAACAAGGCCATTATTGACGCTACAAAAGATCTAGCTACAGCTTATAAAATTAATTTTGCTTTTTATGAAGCTCTTGGCAGTAAAGGCTTTGAAAGTTTAGAAAAAACCATTGATTATATCCCCAAAGATTTGTTTAGCATTGCCGATGCCAAAAGATCCGATATTGGCAACACCTCAAAAATGTATGCCAAATCTATTTTTGAGCATTTAAATTTTGATGCTGTAACGCTCTCTCCATATATGGGCAGAGATGCTTTTGATCCTTTCTTAAGTTATAAAAACAAGCATGTCATCTTGCTGGCTCATACCTCAAATAATTCTTCATCAGAGATACAGAATCAAAAACTATCAAACGGCGCCTTTGTATTTGAGCATGTCATTGAGCACTACAAAAACCCTTCAAATACCATGTTTGTTGTGGGTGCAACTATCCCTTCATCCTCCCAAAAAAAAATACGCTCTATCTGCAAAGAATCATTCCTATTGGTGCCTGGCATTGGCGCACAAGGCGGAAATCTCAGTGACGTGCTCTTACATTTAGCCCAACCTAAGCCCTATGTACTGATTAATTCATCACGACAGATTATTTATGCCAGTCAAAAAGAAGATTTTACAAAGGCTGCCCACCTAGAGGCTGAAAAGCTTGTAAAAGAAATGCGTACCCACATTAATTTTTAACAAATTGCAGTGTATCGAGCTGCATTTTCCATTTTTGATCGGCAGTATCCTTATAGGGATAAGTCAAAATATCAAATGAAACATCTGCTATAGACAACTGGTCTTTATCTTCATTAAGCTTAGCCCTTCCGTAAGTAATGATCGTTCCGTTTTTTTCAAAAAAACTCTGATTCTGTCTATCTGCTATTTCAATAAAACAAATATTGCCGTTTTGGGTGGATGTCCATAAGCCAAGCCAATGAGGCTGTTTTTCAAAAATGGTTTGACAAGCCGTGTTTAATGTCAAAATGACACAAAAAATAAAGTGAATGTGCCATTTTTTCACAAAAAAACAAATGGAATATAATTTGTTGAACATCTAATACTTTAAAAAAATACAAGATGAATTTAAACAAGTTTACACAGAATGCCCAACAAGCCATGGCAAATGCACAATTTTTAGCCTTAGAAAAACAAAATACTGTATTAAGTCCATTACACCTTTTATATAGTATTCTAGACGACAATAACGGATTAATTGCGCATCTATTAAAAAAGAAAAACATAGCTATTGCCCCTATTTTAGATATACTCGAAACAGAAATAGAACGTCTCCCAAAGGGGCAATCAGCGCAAATAGCCGGATCAAAAGATCTAAATATCGTTTTTCAAAAGGCACTAGGCTTAATGAATCAATGGAAAGACCGTTTTGTCACTATTGAGCACCTATTTTTAGCCTTAACAGACAAGCGTTTACCCACAGAAAAAATACTAACCGACAACGGAATAAACCAAGCAGATATTCAAAAAGAAATGAAAGAAAACAGAAACGGACAAAAAGCTCAGTCATCTAATTCTGAACAGACCTATAATGCCTTAGAAAAATTTGCCATTAATTTAATTGAAAAAGCCTCTAAAGGCAAAATCGACCCTATTATTGGCAGAGATAAAGAAATTAGACGCGTCTTGCAAATTCTTTCAAGACGCACAAAAAACAATCCGATCTTGATTGGAGAGCCAGGTGTTGGTAAAACCGCCATCGCAGAAGGCATTGCACAAAGAATATTCTCAGAAGATGTCCCTGAAAATCTAAAGCATAAGAAATTTTATTCCTTAGACATGGGGGCTCTTATTGCAGGGGCAAAATACAAGGGTGAATTTGAAGAGAGACTTAAATCTGTCGTAAATGAAGTAACCAAGTCCAAGGGTGAAATCATCTTGTTTATTGACGAGATACATACTTTAGTTGGCGCAGGCGGCGGAGAAGGCGCTATGGATGCCGCTAACATCCTCAAACCTGCATTAGCAAGAGGAGAATTAAGAACAGTTGGCGCCACTACCCTTAAGGAGTATCAAAAATATTTTGAAAAAGACAAAGCCTTAGAAAGGCGTTTTCAAAGCATAAAAGTAGATGAGCCTTCAAAAGAAGAAGCCATCTCGATTTTAAGAGGGATTAAAGAAAAATACGAAACCCACCATAAGGTTCGCATAAAAGACTCTGCAGTTATTTCAGCAGTTGAACTCTCAAGCAGATATATCACCGATCGTTTTTTACCAGACAAAGCCATTGATCTTATCGACGAAGCCGCCTCTAAATTAAAATTAGAAATTAACTCTATGCCTGAGGAACTCGATCAAATCAATCGTAAAATCCTACAGCTAGAAATTGAAGCGCAAGCACTTAAAAAAGAAGATGCCAAAGAAAAAATAAAGAAAGTAAATAAGACGCTTTCAGAACTAAAAGAAGCACAAGCCACACTTCATGCACAATGGCAGTCTGAAAAAGAGATTATTGAAGCCGTTCAAGCTCAAAAAATATCTATTGAAGAACTTAAATTTGAAGCCCAACGCTTAGAGCGAGATGGTGCTTATGAAAAAGTAGCTGAATTACGCTATGCCAAAATACCAGATGCTCAACAAAAACTAGAAAGCTTAAATAAAACTTTAGATAAGGAAAAAGAAAAAGAACGCCGTATTCTAAAAGAAGAGGTTACCCCTACAGAAATTGCAGAAATTGTCTCAGATTGGACAGGCATACCTCTCAATAAGATGATTCAATCTGAAAAACAAAAACTTTTAAGCCTTGAAAAGATTCTACACCAAAGAGTAATTGGTCAAAAAGATGCCATTACCGCTGTTTCAGATGCGATTAGAAGATCGAGAACGGGTTTAAACAATCCTAACAAACCCACAGGATCATTTCTTTTTTTAGGCACAACAGGGGTTGGAAAAACGGAATTGGCAAAAGCGCTTGCCGAGTACTTATTTAATGATGAATTTGCACTTACACGCATTGACATGAGCGAATATGCTGAAAAGCATTCTGTCTCTAAATTGATAGGCTCTCCTCCTGGTTATGTTGGCTACGAAGAGTCAGGACAGTTAACTGAAATTGTAAGAAAAAACCCTTACTCAGTTATCCTGTTAGATGAAATAGAAAAAGCACATCCCGACACCTATAACATTCTTTTACAATTACTCGACGAAGGCAGGCTAACTGACAATAAGGGACGCGTTGCTAATTTTAAAAATTGCATTATTATTATGACCTCTAATCTTGGAAGTGATATCATTAGTGAGGCTTACCAAGAATGGCACAGCAATAAAACCCAAAAGATTCAAGAAAAAATGTTTAAAGACTTAAACCTTCTTCTTAAAAACTTCTTTAAACCAGAATTTTTAAATAGAATTGACGAACAAATTATTTTTTCACCACTAAGCAAAAGACACATTGAACAAATTGTAGAGCTTCAGTTAGAAAAATTAAAATTTCAGCTGTTAGAAAAAGGCTTTGAATTATACTTCACACCTAATGTGATTGGGAAAATCTCCACCTCTGGGTATGACCCAAATTTTGGCGCGAGACCTATACAGCGTGTTATTCAAAGATCTATTTTAAATACTTTATCTAAAGATTTATTAGCAGAAAAATTTAAAAAGAATGATCAAATCGTTGCGGATGTTTTTGAGGGGAACATTGTCTTTAGAAAACCTATCGAATCAGATCAAATTGAAAAAATAAAACATCCCCCCAAAAAGAAAACATCACTTATGCATTAAAGGGTTGTAATCAGACGTATACGAATAGAATACGGTCCCCAAGAACTAAAGGTATTTAAAGAATAGCTGTCTAAGTAATTTAATCTTCTGATTAAATCAATACGCAGTACTTTAAAAATATTTTCTATTCCTACACTCGCTTCCATATACGGCAGTGTAGGTTTTAGGGTATGAAAGGCATTTGAATTTACCCCTTGAAGCTTGGCGATCTTGGTTCTCTGTACACCTGAAACATCCCCCATAATAGACCTGAAAGTAACGACTTCTTTTATATTTAATTTTTCAATCAAAGGTATTTTAAAGGTGAAAAAGCCATTGAAATAGTGAGTGAGTTGCAACTGCGCATATCTATCGGCAATAAACTCCATATCAGAATGCATATTAAACATATCTATACCGGTTGGCGCACCTGGAATCACAAAGCCAATATTGGCTCTTGGCGTGTACATAAACATGGGCGGAATATCCCCCCAAGTATAACCCAATTTGAGTGAAGAATACGTGTAGCCTAAAAAGCTTAAGTTAATGCGCTTAACAATATACATTCTAAGAGAAGAATAATCATGGTTTGACCCCAGAACATTTTTAAATCCTTTATCATAAGAAAGCGTAATATGAGGGTATCGAGTCATCAGCTGTACGCGTTCCATACGTGATCTAAAATATTTTTGATTTGGGGCATACACCAGGGTTAAATTAGCTCTGAAATCATTGAATAGCCCCGTGTCAGTTCCAAAAGTATATTCAGGAATTTTATAGTTTAAACGCCCATAGCCTGAATACTCACCCTTGGTTAAACTGAGTTTAAACATGAAATTATTTTTGTACTCTTTTAAATAAGATATGGTGTGATCATCTATAAATAAAAAATTCTGAATGTCTCCTAAACGCATTGTTGCATACGAAGGCTCATAATCAGACAGATCAAAATAATCGCCCGGAAAACGTACTATTCTACGATAACTATAATCGAAATAGTGTTCTGGAAATTCATCAAAAGGCGCGTTAAATGAATACCCAATATTAAAGGCGTACTTCCATTTTTTATCTCTAAAGCCATATGAAAGGTGCCCTTCTGAATTAATTTTTGGATGGAGTTTGGGTAATGTCTTGTAACTTCCAGAAAGTTTAAATCCTTCAGGCTCATTGTAGTTTAGAAGAGAAAATATATTGCCTACTACCAATCGTTTTTTAGCCGTTATGTGATAGCCAGTAGAAAGTACTTTTAGAATAGCCAAGCGACTCTTCCACCATTTGTTTTCATTTAAATCATCGACCATTTTATACACCCCTTTGCCTTCTTGGTCAAGTTCTTTTGGACGCAGGTTTTGGATGTTTATTTTTTGCGTATTCTCTGTAGTGGTCAACGCATATTCTGCAGGGGTTAACTCTGTGAAAATTTCATTTCTTTTGATATGCAAGGCTGGCAATTTCTTGTTGGCTTCAATGTCCATCTCTAAGACCTCTTCATCTTTATAGACCACGCCATCTTTTATTTTAAATGATTGCATAATATGCAAGTTTTCAGCAAAGTTTAAATTAATGTCTTCTCTGGTTTTCATGTCAAAAAACATCACCTTATGATTCGATTCATACGCCACGTACATCTCTCCTTCAAAAGAAAAACTTTGTTTGTCAATCGGAGAAAACAAAAGTTTAATGACTTTCTCTCCTTTATAGTCAATCGTATCTTTAATATAATACCTATAAAATTTTGATCCTAAACTTGAAAAAGGAGACATAAAATTATAATCGATAAGAGAAATTTTATTTTGGAGGATGTCTATGTCTTGATAGAGTAAATCAATCACATTATTGATGGTTTCTTCACGAAACATCTCTTTAATATTGATAATGCTATCCGTTATTATTTTTTCTTTAAGCTCTCCTCTTTTTGAAGCTACAGAAGCCACTCTTTCACGTAAAAAAATAGGTAAATATGAGGTGCTATCACCTGCCTTTTGAACGTATTTATCAAATTCAAGCTTTCTAAATACATTTGATTGTTTTATCTTTAAAGTTTGTAATGTCTGCAGAAAACTTAGAATATCTTTTCAAATTAAAAGAATCTAACTGAGAGAAATGATTTTTTGTTTTATTGGCAATGACCTGATTGACAAGCCAAATAGACGGGTTGTTTTTTCTTTTATACCGAACTCTTTTTTTGGCTGTCACTTCGACAGTTTCCATTTGAAAGGCTTCTGTTTTTAAATAAAAAATTAAGCTATCCATCGCTTCAATCGGCACTTGTAATTCAAGTAATTTGTACCCTACTGAAGAAGCCTGCAATCTGGTCATTGATTTTGGGATACTCAAAGAGAAATTGCCATCAAAATCTGTGATAACGCCATACTTGGCATTTTTAGAAGACACTGTTGCAAACGGAATCGGGGCATTGTTTTGATTGGCATCCACAACCTTACCCACCACTACTTTAAACTCTTTATTAGAAATGTCTTGTTGAGACACAAAAGAATTACTTAACCCAAAAAGGACTACACATACAATGGTTTTACAAAAACAATTTTTCAAGTCCTTCTTTTTTGCAAAATAAAGAATTTAGTGAGAGCAGAAAAAATCTTTTGAAGTTTTTTAACACCTAACCTATTTAATGCCAAAAGCAATTGCTTACATTTGAGCTATGAATAGAAGCATTTCATTTGTTCTTTGTCTGTTTTTAAGCCAATGCTTATACGGTCAAAAATTAGTCCAGTTTTCGGGTGTTGTTGTAGATGCTGACAGCTTAAATCCTGTTCCATTTTCAAATGTGATTATCAAAAACACAAACACGGGTACTGCCTCAGATTTTTTTGGTTTTTTTTCGTTTGTAGCCCAACCAGGCGACAGTATCTTGTTTAGCTCTCTTGGTTATCATACCGCTTTATATGTTATTCCAGATACACTTGACAAAAAAAGATACTCCATCATACAAGTATTAGAAAAAGAATACGTTCAACTCGATGAAGTAAAGGTATATCCCTGGCCAAGTCGGCAAGAATTTAAAGAAGCATTTATGAATTTACGCATCCCCAACAATGATCAACAACGCGCCATTTATAATCTCGAACACATGCGACGTGCTGAAAAATTCTCTTACATCGCAATGGATGCCGAAGCAAACTATAAAAACAACATGAAAGAGTACCAAACCAAATTATATAACTCAGGCTTGTATCCTGTCAATAATTTACTGAATCCAACAGCCTGGTACAGCTTTATTCAAGAATGGAAAAAAGGCACTTATAAAAAGAAAAAAGCCAGAAAATAAACTCTTTTCTGGCTTCTTAAACAGTTTCTTACCTTCAGAGGTTTTTACTTTGTAGATTTCATTCTTTGTTTCGCTACGTTTTTCTTAGCACGCATTGGCACTCTAGACTCTCTAAACGTTTGTAGTTTTTTTAACTGCTCGGCACTTAATAACGTCTCTAATTGATTTTGGTAAGATTCTCTGATATTTAAGGCCTCTTTTTTTAATTCTGCAGATTCTGATTGTCTTTTCTCTCTTAAGTCAATTAACTCTGAAAACCGTTTTACATTTAAGTCATAGACTTGCGCTTTGACTTGATCAGAGAGTGAAAGCTCTTTTTGTAACTTTTCTGCTACCTTTTCAGCTTTCTGCTCAATAGACGTAGATGATTCTTTAGAGCTGATCTCTTGAGCAAAAAAGACACTGCTTATAAAAAGGGCTAAAATACTTAAACTTATTTTTTTCATAGCTTTATAAATTAATTGTTACTCTAAATTTATAACAAAAATGATACCAAAATCAAATCTATTTTTCTCTTTATGCCTTTTATTTATTGTTTTGGGATGTTCAAACACTAAAAAAAACAAAAAAAAAGCTCTTCTTTTATTCAAAGAAGCCACTGTTTTACTTTCTGAACAAAAAAGCCAAGAAGCCCTTCTCAAATACAACCAAGCTATTGATTTAGACTCTACTCTTATTAATGCGTATCTAAATAGAGGCAACTGTCATCAAATGCTTAAAAATGACACGAAAGCTACTGATGATTTCACTTATTTCATCGACAACACCAAGCAAGCTACCTATTTGACTAATGCCTATTATGCGCGAGGGGTTTCATACCATAACTTAAAACAAAATGACTTGGCTATCCAGGATTATTCTTCGGCTATAAAACAGAATCCAAAATTTGTACAAGCGCTTTACAATCGTGCTAAAGAATACCTATTAAAAGGAGATTCAGCCTTATGTTGCAATGACCTTAACGCTTGTTTACAAATGGGCTTTAAGCCTGCAAAATTAGATATTGAACAACTCTGCAAGTAGTTTTTAAGCGTTTTATTACGTTTTTCTAATAAAATTCTTGAATTTTGGCTCTTATGAAAAAGTTCGCGATTATTTTATTTCTACTTACGGGGGGATGTTCATTTTATTTTGCACAAGGTTTTGAGGTTGCGCCAGTGATTCTTGAGTTTACTGCTGAGCCTTCAAACAGCCAAACTAAAACACTTACCATTTCTAATTACTTTAACCAACGAAGAGCCTTTAACCTCAGTCTTGGTGATTTTGACCGCAAACAAAACGGCCAAAAATTCTTTAAACCATCTGGCCAGATGGAACGCTCTTGCGCCGAATGGATTACCATTAACCCTTCTTTTGTTGAGGTTAACCCTAATGAATCTAAAGAAGTGAAAGTCACCATTACCGTTCCGAGTGGAGAAAAATCAACTAAATGGGCAATGATTTACGTGAAAGCAGCCAAAGAGCAGTCTGCATTTGGAGCTGATAAAGGGTTTTCTGGTGGATTGGTGATCAGTCCTACTATTGGCATTCAGGTGTATCAATCTCCGGGCTCTAATACTAATGCTAAAGCCTCTTTGACCAAGATATCTGAAATCACACAGCCCACAGATCCGCAAAGAAAGCTATTGGTAGGAGTCAATAATTCAGGGGATAAAAACTTAAAATGTCGAATGTACCTCTTAATCGCTAACCTTTCTGATGCCACTGAGCGCAAAAGCCCTGGTATCTCTTTTCAAATTTTACCCGGCAGACAACAAGATGTAGAATTACTAATTCCTTCAGATCTAAAACCTGGAAAGTATTCCATTGCTGCTATTTTAGATTACGGCAAGGGGCATGATTTAGAAGGCATTCAAACCGAAATAGAAGTAAAATAATGAGTCTTAACATGCTTTTTAATACTGCTTTTTTTTGGGGTGGATTATGTATTCTACTGATGCATTCATGTACATCAAATACACAAAAAGATCCTACTAAAATTTTCTATCAAGTCGGCGATGAACTTCATAGCTTTTATGATCTAAATAAAGACACCTTAAGAG
>JAHDCS010000044.1 GCA_020629755.1 Flavobacteriales bacterium
CATGCCTGAAAAAAACCGTAAATAAAGAGCTCTGAAAAAACGGGGTAACTCCAATCAGGATTAGCCTTGAAATGAAAGATCAGAAGCTTGCTAATGATGGCCTCCTTCGTCTAATTCACCTTCTGCCAGCGGGATGGTCTGAGCTATGAAATCTTCACTAGCACCAGGCTTAGAATAATCATACGCCCAACGATGCACTGTTGGTAAAGCGCCTGGCCAATTTCCATGTAAATGCTCAACGGGTGTTGTCCACTCTAAAGTAGTTGATCTCCATGGATTTCTTATTGCTTTTTGCCCTCTGAAAATAGAGTAAATAAAGTTAAAAGCAAATATCGCCTGGGCAATAGCTCCAATAATAGCAAAAACTGAAATAATTTCATTTAACTCTAAAAAGTCATCAAACATCGGAAAGGCTGTGTTTTCATAATAACGTCTTGGTGCACCTGCTAATCCTAAGAAATGTTGTGGTAAAAACACACCATAAGCACTAATAAGGGTAAGCCAAAAATGGGCATAGCCTAATTTTCTATTCATCATCTTTCCGTACATTTTAGGAAACCAATGATACACCCCTGCAAACATGGCTAAAACAGCACTCATCCCCATTACAATATGAAAGTGTGCCACCACAAAATAGGTGTCGTGTAAATTAATATCTAAGGCTGCATCTGCCAGAATAATCCCGGTAATCCCTCCAGATACAAACGTAGAGACCATCCCGATAGAAAAAAGCATAGCAGGCGTAAAATTAAGCTTACCTTTCCAAAGGGTTGTGATATAATTAAATGCTTTTACCGCTGATGGTATAGCGATCAGAAGAGTTGTGAATGTAAACACAGAGCCCAAGAACGGATTCATGCCTGTAACAAACATGTGGTGTGCCCACACAATAAACGATAAAAAGCCTATCGCTAAAATTGATAAAATCATTGCACGGTACCCAAAAATTGGTTTACGAGAATTTGTCGCTATAATTTCAGAGCTTATCCCTAATGCAGGTAAAATAACGATATAAACCTCAGGATGCCCTAAAAACCAAAAAAGGTGTTGGTACAACACTGGGCTACCACCTGAAACGTCAAGCGCTGCTCCATTTATAAATATATCTGACAAGTAAAAGCTTGTCCCGAAACTTCTGTCAAATACTAAAAGAAGAGCGGCTGCAAAAAGAACCGGAAATGAAAGTACCCCTAAAATGGCTGTAGTAAAAAATGCCCAAATAGTGAGTGGTAATCTCGTCATCTTCATGCCTTGCGTTCTAAGGTTAATGACTGTTACAATATAATTTAATCCGCCCAATAATGAAGAGGCAATAAAGATCGTCATACTTACAAGCCAAAGGGTCATCCCGGCGCCTGAACCTGGTATAGCTTGAGGTAAGGCACTTAAAGGAGGGTAAATCGTCCAGCCTGAAGAAGCAGGGCCACCTTCTACAAAGACGGATATAATCATTAATACAGAAGCCAGTAAAAAGAACCAGTACGAAAGCATGTTTAGAAAACCAGAGGCCATATCTCTCGCGCCTACTTGAAGCGGAATCAAGAGATTGAAAAAGGTTCCACTTAATCCGCCAGTAAGTAAAAAGAAAACCATAATAGTGCCATGCATGGTTACAAGGGCCAAATACATATTCGGATCTAGTACACCATCCGGCGCCCATTTATCGCCCAAGAAAAAATTTAAAATTTTAAAACTCTCTCCTTGCCAGCCCAACTGAAGTCTGAAAAGTGTAGACATAACCATCCCAACTAATGCCATCAATAAGCCTGTCCATAAAAATTGCTTAGAGATCATTTTATGATCTTGAGAAAAGACGTACTTGGTTATAAAAGACTCCTTATGATGATGGTGGTGGTGATCGTCTGTGTGTGCCGTGGCGCTCATTTGATATTCTTTTTATCTTATAACTCTGCTGTTGTCTCTGTAGATTCACCTGCAGTTAATTCAGCAAATGACTTTTGCTCACTTATCCATTTTTGATAATCAGCAGGCTCATCAACAACAATGGTCATTCTCATGTTATAATGCGTTGCCCCGCAAATTTTATTACATAATAATACGTAATCAAATTCTACAGGCTCTTCTCCTCTTTTTTCTCTTATGCTATTTATATTGGCATATTTATTTTTAACATGTTCTTCATTTCGCATTTCGCTGGTTGTGATGGTGGGCGTAAAAGAGATTTTAGTAGGCATGCCTGGTACCGCATTGACTTGTGCTCTAAAATGGGGCATATAGGCAGAGTGTATAACATCTTGTGATCGAATTGAAAACTCAACTGGTACGCCTTTAGGAATGTGAAACTCATTACGCACGATCTTATCGTCCATCCCTGCTTTATCTTCAGCATTTATACCTAAAGTATTTGCCCCTTCGATATAGCGCACATGCGCAGCACCTAATTGTTTATCTGCTCCGGCATAACGTGCTGTCCAGTCAAATTGGCGCGCATAAAGTTCAATTTTTAAAGGCTCTACGGCAAGTTCTTCAGCTGAAGTAGATGCCTTTGCAATAAAATAATAGCTGATAAAAAATGCGCCAAACAGCATTAAAGACCCACCCACTATTAATTTTATTTCTTTTATCAAAGTTCTAAAGAGCGTAAAAATAGCCACACCAGTACCTATTAAAACAAGGCCAGCAATCCATAATGAAGCATTCACTTCTATTTTATTATAATTACTCCATACGCTTAAGCCGTATATGATGATCACCGCTAAAAAGATAGAGGGAATAACCGTCCACAAAAGCTCTAATTTATTATTGTGTGGATAAAATTCTGCTTTCTCTACCTTACTTGATTCATAGCGAAAGGCAAATAAGAATAAAATGGCATTGATTACCACAAATACAATGTTGACGACCCACAAATTTAAGTTCATTAAACTGTCTATGGACTCGCCATGTACAGAGGCTGATTTAGGCAATAGCATCGGGGAATATTCTATAACAAGCCAAGCATAAGAGGCAAAAAGTGCTACTAAAAACAATACAAAGAATAAAGCAGATTGTTTGTTTTCGGCAGGAGTTACAACTTCTTCGCGCTCTCCCTTAAGATCACGAGATAAGTCGTAAATTCTAGCCAAATAAACAACTGTTGCTATCACTAGCCCTATGAGTATATATGTAAGTAAAGATACCATGTGTGTTTAATGATGATGTAAGCTTTCTTCTAAATACGGATTATGTTTAACCAATAAATTTTCTTTGGAAAGCGTACGTAACACAAACCACATAAAAAATCCTAAAAATCCTAACATTAAGCCTACCTCTAATAAGCCGAAATGAAAATGATCTTTCATGACTGCTGGGGTAATTAATAAATAGGTATCTATCCAATGGCCAACAAATATGATAATTCCAACAAAAGTTAACCAAAACGGGTTCATTTTATTGTCTGAATCCATCAGTAACAACATTGGAAAGGCAAAATTCATAAATACCATCGTTAAGAATAACCCTTTATACGGGCCAAAAAATCTAGGAATGTAATAAGTGACTTCTTCAGGTATATCAGCATACCAAATCAGCATGAATTGCGAAAACCATAAATAGGTCCATAAAAAACTAATCCCAAACATCCACTTACCCATGTCATGAATGTGCTTTTTATTGACATACGACATATATCCATTGCGTTTTAAATATAAAATCAACATGGTCATTACCGTCATAAATGAAATCCAGATGCCAGAAAAGATATACCAACCAAACAAAGTAGAAAACCAGTGTGTATCAATAGACATAATCCAAAGCCAGGTAATAATCATTAAAAAATAGCCGAAGAACACTAAAAATACAGCTGAGGCATTAAAGTTTTTCATGTGTATTTTTAATCCGCCTTCGTTGTCTTCGGCGATTGATCTTTTTCTGTAAGCTTTTTGCGCCCAAAAACAGCCTATAAAAAACACAATAGTAAAGCCCCAAAAACTGAGTTGATTTAAAAATGGTTTTTTTCCTGCTATAATTGCGTCGTAATGTTCTGAACTAGGATCCATCACATGAGGATCCATCCAGTGGTATATGTGATTCCAATGTAAAGAAGCGCCAATAAACACAATAATTAACGGAATAGCCCCCGGTATAATATAGGCTGAAATGGCTTCCATTAAACGCTTAATTACTGTAGACCAAGCAACCTCTGCAGCGTAATGAATAGATAAAAAGAAAATAGCCGCTAAGGATATGCCAAAAAAGAAAAATCCATTAATCATAAGGTTTGTCCAGAAACGACTGTTGGCAATATGGTGAGCTTCTTCTGAGTGATCGCCCATCATCCCCATCGCTAAAAAAACTAAAGACACTAGACCTATTAGCATCAGCACGTAAGACAATGTCTTGGCTATGCCTGAAAATGTATATTTCTCTTCTATATAATGCGCGCCCATATCTTTAGTAAATAATTCTAAACTCTACTCGACGATTTTTTTGTTTTCCTAAATCTGTCTCATTTGAAGCAATCGGCTTGGCATCACCATATCCGTGTGGATGGATGCGTCGTGCCTCTACGCCATGAGATCCCAAATATGCTTGAACAGATTCTGCTCTTGCCTGAGAGAGCGAAAGATTACTTTTTGCATCCCCTACATTATCGGTATGCCCATTAACATTAAGAATATAGTTAGGATTCTTTAACAACACATCTTTCACCTTTTCTAAGATAGAAAGTGATTCTTCTTTAATTTCAGCCGATCCAGTATTAAACAAGACTCCTTTTATAGCCATCTCCATCACTTCTGCTACTTCAGTACTTACCTGAGGACAACCGAAATAATCTTTTAACCCTGGCGTGTGTGGACATTGATCTAAAGCATCAGGTACACCATCTTCATCTGCATCATGCGTTTTAACATTCTCACATGCTGTTTTCTTTCCTTGTAATTTTTGGACATAGTGTACCAATTTCCAACGATCTTCTTCGGTAAGTTGAGAGGCGTGAGCCCCCATCATACCTTTGCCATAAGTGATAGAATGAAATATTTTTCCAGCAGGAATATTGATTAACTGAGGCCCATCATATGCCGGCGGTGGGCCTGGCCAATTTTTACTTTTAACCACATTACCATCGCCCTTGCCAGCTGTTCCGTGACAATGCACACAAAACTTGCCGTACAACAATTCGCCCTCAGCTAGAATAGCCGGAGAACATTGTACTGGATTTCTAAGCTCAATGCCTGCTTTTTCATAGCCATCTGCAGTATTCTCGTAGCCATACAAACTATATCCTCTAGGTATGGTGCCTTCTACGGGTTTTAATGCAGAAAATTTGCGGTCTTCTCCGATGTAATACTCAGAATAAGCTTCAACTGCTCTAGAGCGATACATATCAGGCATATATTCTATTCCGGGGCTTTGTGGATCATAACCACATCCCACCATCAAAAAAATGACAGGCAGATATACCGAAGCAATATATAATTTATGTAATTGTGATTTCATTTATTTTCCTCCGTCTAATTTGTCTTGTAAATCCTTTAGTTCATCCCATTTTCCGTGTGCTGCTAAATCAGCTTGTTTAGGCCAACTCCCCGGATCATGCATTTTATATCTAGGTCCTGCAGCATGTAAAAAGGCTTTAATTTTATCTGGGCTTGTTTTAGATAACATATCAAATGTAAGTACCCCATTATCATGAAGAATAGCGCAAATTTTTGGCCCTATGCCTTCTATTTTTGTAAGATCATCCTTTTTTGAAGTGCTCGTTTTAGGGCTTGAAGCTGAAACAGCCGATTGTTTAACCGCGCTTTGTTTTGGTTTTGAGATTACTTGAGCATTTGGTTGCAAATGATGGGCTTTCTCGCCAATATTTTTTTCAAAAATCTCAACCGGACCAGTTTTAGCTAACATGTTCACAATGTCTTGTTTTGAAAACTTATGATTCATATGCGGATCAACCTCTAAAGCAAAATGCGCATCTGTAGTTCTTGGATCAGGATTTCTAGGCGCAGATCCTGGGAAGGTCCAGTTTCTAATAAAATAAGTAATTGCCATACCGTGCGCTGCGCAAAGCACTGTAAATTCAAATGCAATAGGTAAAAATGCAGGTAAGTTTTGATAAAATTTAAAATTGGGCTTACCTCCAATAATCATTGGCCAATCAATGCCCATAAACCACCACATTCCTGAAAGGGCAATTAACAAGCCTGTTAAGCCGTAAATAAAGGCACAAATCGCCAAGCGCGTCCATTTCATGCCAATGATATTTTCAATGCCATGAATCGGAAAAGGAGAGTATACATCAGAAACATGAACCCCGCTATCAACAAGTGCTTGCGCACCTTTACTTAAGATTCCATCGTCTGTATATAAACCGTATATCTTTTTCATATTAATGGTTTAATGTTTTCCGCCTTTTAATTCGTCTTGTAATGTTTCAAGAGCATCCCACTTGTTCTCGAAGGCTAATTTTGCTTGTCTTGGCCATGTTGTTGGATCATGCATTTGGTAGCGTTTTCCAGCCTTTTCTAATATCTCTTTTAACTTTGAGGGAAGCGCATTTGAAAGTGCCTCAAACGTCGATATTCCATCAGCTTGTAATAAACCAGAAATTTTTGGCCCAATGCCTTCAATTTTAGTTAAATCGTCTTTCTTAGATGATATTTTTGTTTTGGGGGGATGTGAAATAGCAGTGCTTTTAGTACTAGATGGCGATGCGATTACACCACTGGCCAACAAAGGTACAACCGGATGAGAAACATCTCCTCTCTTATAATTATCACCAGAAGATTTCAAAATAGATTTTAATTCATTCAATGCCAATACCGGGAAGGTTCTCGCATAGAGTAAAAAGAGCACAAAGAAAATACCTATTGTACCCATAAAAATTCCGATGTCTACAAAAGTTGGATGAAAGTAATCCCAGTTTGATGGAATATAATCTCTGGCGGTAGACATGATAATTACAAAACGCTCAAACCACATACCTATGTTTACGACTATAGAAATAATAAATGAAAACCAAAGGTTGGTTCTTAGCCTTTTACTAAAGAATAAAAGAGGTGACACTACATTACAAGTCATCATGCATAAATAGGCCCACCAGTAAGGCCCAGTTGCTCTGTTTAAAAAAGCATAACTCTCATATTCAACCCCGGAATACCAAGCAATGAAAAGCTCTGAAAGATAAGCGGTTCCGACCATAGAACCTGTAATTACAATTACAATATTCATGTATTCAGAATGCTTAACTGTGATGTAATCTTCTAAATGAAGTACTTTTCTACAAATAAGCAAAAGCGTTTGTACCATTGCAAATCCTGAAAAGATCGCTCCTGCTACAAAGTAGGGCGGAAATATTGTCGTATGCCAACCTGGAATTACAGATGTGGCAAAATCCATACTTACAATTGAGTGTACTGAAAATACAAGCGGAGTAGCTAATCCGGCTAATACAAGAGAAACTTCTTCAAAACGAATCCAAGCTTTGGCGTTGCCTGTCCATCCAAAAGAAAGAATGCCGTATATCTTTTTTTGAAGTGGTTTTACTGCTTTATCTCTAATGGTAGCAAAATCAGGTATAAGACCTATATACCAAAAAACAAGCGACACACTAAAATATGTTGAGATAGCAAATACATCCCATAAAAGCGGAGAGTTAAAGTTTACCCACAATGAACCAAAGTTATTTGGGAAAAGCGCTACTGGCATCATAATCCAATGTGCGTTCCATATACGCCCCATATGCATTAACGGAAACAATCCTGCCATCATAACCGCAAAAATTGTCATCGCTTCTGCAGAACGGTTAATAGCCATTCTCCATTTCTGTCTTAAAAGAAGCAACACAGCAGATATCAGTGTGCCGGCGTGGCCAATACCTACCCACCATACAAAGTTCGTGATATCCCATGCCCAACCTACAGTTGAGTTTAATCCCCAAACACCAATACCAGTTCCAATTGTATATAAAATACATCCAACACCCCAAAGGGCTATGACAACTGAAATTCCAAAAACCAACCACCACAACTTGTTTGCTTTTCCAAATACAGGCGCCACCACATCATCTGTGATCTGTTTGTATGACTTATTCCCTAATATTAAGGGCTGTCGTATTTCAGCTTCTTTATGCATAGTTTAAGCTTCTGATTCTTTTAAATTTCTAACTTTTGTTAAATATTTAACATTGGGTTGCGTGCCAACTTCTTCTAGTAAGGCATACGCTCTATCATCGCTAAATTTTGCTCTAACATTTGAGTTTTTATCGTTTAAATCTCCAAAAGAAATGGCGTTGGTAGGACAAGCCAATTGACAGGCTGTTTTGATAGAGCCATCTTTTACAGGTTCTGCGTTTTTCTTGGCCTCTAATTTACCTTCTTGGATACGCTGCACACACATGCTGCATTTTTCCATAACGCCTCGAGAACGTACGGTCACATCCGGATTTAACACCATTCTTGCTAAGTCGTCTTGGGCGGGATTAACACCAGTGAATTTATTGTATTTATCGTATTGAAACCAATTAAAACGACGCACTTTATATGGACAGTTGTTTGCACAATATCTAGTGCCTACACATCTGTTGTAAGTCATTTGATTTAAACCCTCGTTGCTGTGCGTTGTTGCCGCAACCGGACAAACCGTTTCACATGGGGCATGATTACAGTGATGGCACATTAAAGGCTGATGCACAACCTGAGGATACGCAGACGGGTGTTCCATCTCAGCATACATAGCTACCGCTCCTTTGCCTTGCTCTTCGGCCACATCCTGATTCATATCAGATGAATAATAGCGGTCTATTCTTAGCCAGAACATATCTCTATTTCTTCTAACCTCGTCTTTACCAACTACAGGCACATTGTTTTCAGAATGACAGGCCGTAACGCATGCACTACATCCAAAACAGGTGTTTAAATCAATCGCCATCCCCCAACGATGCCCAAAGGTATCATAAGGATGTTCAGCCCAAAGATCAAGTTCTTTAGTCGTTTTTTGATCACCATAAGCATCTGCTAAAGTGATATCTGGATTATAATGCGCTTTTCCTTTTGCAAAGTCCTCTAAAGTAGTTTCATTGACAATTTTTCTACCTACCTCTGGATCTTTAGGGTCAACATCCATAATGGTATTATGGGTTTGAGAAGAAGCCATAAGATAAGTCTCGCCGGTTGGCTCAATCTTAACACCAGTTCTGTAATATTGAATATCTCCGTCTGAATTGCTTGTTAAAAAATGTGCTGCATTTTTGCCTATGACCTGTTCTTTTACAATAGCCTTCCCGTACCCTAAAGCAATACCTACCGTTCCAATGGTTTGTCCAGGAGAAGGAAATACTGGTAAAGTAATATGGTCACTCCCCACAGAGAGTTTTGCCATGCTCGCGGGTATTTCTTGTTGGATATTTGTTTGAAAGCCATACCCTTCTTTTTTCATGTCTTCAGGGTTCATGGTGATGTAGTTGTCCCATACCACTTTAGAAATAGGATCAGGTAATTCTTGGAGCCATGGGTTATCTGCATTCATTCCGTCTGCAATGGCTGTTTTCGTATAAAGTTCTAATTCAATACCATTAGACTTTTGCGTAAAAATCTTTTCTCCGGCTCCCGCAAGATCAGCATCAGAAATTTGTAATGAGAGCCCAGAATTTGAGCTGTAAGACGCTACACCATCGTGTACTGATTTTTTCCAAAACGCCGTGTCGCCTAAATTAGACCACCTTTTCTTTATATAACTGTAGTAGTCTAAAGGTAAATTTGCCCAGGTTATTAAAATATCTTGAAATGACTTAGAATCATACAAAGGGTTAATCACCGGCTGCGCTATGCTTAATTTTCCTTTTTGAGGTTCAGCATCATCCCATGACTCTAAATAATGATTTGTTGGGCATACGTAATCGCTCACTTTTGCAGTAAAATCAAGTCTTTCACTTAAAGTAATTTTTAAAGGCACTTTTGAAAAACCTTCGGCAAACTTTGATGCCTTTGGCATATTAAAGACAGGATCTACACCATAGACAATAACCGCGCCTACTGAACCCGATTGCATGCTTGCAATAGCATTTTTAATCTGAACATCATCAGACTGCTTAATTTCTGAATATGTTGAAAGATCAATAGTGGTACCGTAAGACCCTAATAAATGATTGATCTTATTCACGATTAACTGATCTGACTCATTATTACTCCCACTTACTACTAGAGACTTAGATTTGTTTGACCATAAATCATTGGCCATTTGTTTTATTTTTGCATCAAACCCCTTTAATTGAGCTGATTTCATAGCAGGTGCTGATGCTTTTTTTGCAATTTCGTTGTATAGTAAAACAAGCGCCTTTCCTGTTTGAGAGGGCTTAATAGGAATACGCACGTCTGCATTTGACCCTGTTAAAGACATCCTTGATTCAAACTGGTAATGCTTTGCCATAGCCGCACCCAATTCTGGTTTTCTTACATTTCCGTATTGTACTGCATATTGACCAGACATTAACCATCCACACAAAAAATCTGCCCCAAAACTCACTATTGTTTTGGCTTTGTCAAATCTATAATTAGGAACAACTCTTTTACCTAGAGATTTTTGATTTGCTCTAAGCAATCCAGAACATGAAATGGCATCATAAGGCACATGCACAAGTTCTCCGCCAGGTACTGTATTGGCAATATTTAAATACTTTGATTTTAAATCTTCAATTAATGCTTTAGTACTTGGGCTAATAATAGAACGGGTTAAAAGCATTATTTTTTTACCAGACGCAACCGTGTTTTTAAGCTTTTGAGATACTTCATCGTTGATGGTTTTCCAGTCAGAAACCTTGCCTGCTTTAAGTGGTTTTTGCAAACGATTACTATTGTAAAGACTTAAAACAGATGAGTTGACTCTCGCGTTTACCCCTGCGCCATATTCAGACTGATCATTGCCTTGAATAAAAATAGGTCTACCATCTCTGTTTTTAACTAAAATAGAGGCATAGTCATTGCCATCATAATATGTTGAGGCATAATAGTTTGCTATACCTGGGTTTATTTCGTGAGGTTTATTCACGTAAGGAATAGACTTTACTACAGGTGTTTCACAAGCTGCTAGGGTTGCTGCTGACACACTAAAGCCCAAAAACTTTAAAAAGTCTCTTCTTGAAGATGAAGCATCTTGTATTGTCTCAGACGATAAAAACTCATCAACCGGAATATATTCAGCAAACTCTTTTTCTGCCGAAGCCACAAATGCCGGATCGTTATTTAGGTGCTGAACGCTATTCCAATATTTCTTTTGTTTACCCATAGAATCTTGTTCTTAATAATGGCATTTTGAGCATTCCAATCCGCCAATATCTTCAACTTTAAACACTTCTACCCCCTTATGTTTTGCTTTTAATTCAGATAACATTTTATTGTAGTATCCGTTGCCCTCCATCTTAACATCTGTTTCTCTGTGGCAGTTTATACACCAACCCATTGTAAGTTCAGAGTGTTGATACAACTCATGCATTTCTTCAACCGGGCCGTGGCAAGTTTGACACTCGATCCCTCCTACAACAACATGCTGAGAGTGGTTAAAATAAGCTAGGTCAGGTAAATTATGAATTTTTACCCATTCAATAGGTTTTTCAGGCTGATCATAGCGACCTGTTTCAGGATTATACCCAGCCGCTTCGTATATTTTACTAATTTCTTTTGTGCCAGTCCAGGTGCCTTCAGAAATACCTTTATGACAATTCATACACACATTCACTGACGGTATTCCTGCATGCTTTCCTTTTTCAGCACTATGGTGACAATACACACATGAAATACCATTTTCACCTGCATGAATGGCGTGAGAAAATTTAATGGGTTGCTCTGGTTGATAGCCTTGATACACCCCTATACCTAAAGTCCAATAGTATAATTTAGTAAGTAAAATAATTTTGATTAGTAAAATAATTAGGCCAGCTTGAAGCTTGTGTGTGCCCATCCAATGAAATAGGTTTTTTGGAAATGCTCGTTTTTCCCTAATTAACCCTTCCTTTTCATCTACAGAATCTTGTAAGGTATTTTTAATATTACGCAATACAACCGCAAGAATCAAAAACAACAGAGATAGCCCTAACAGCCATTGTATGGTTGGGGTAAAAAAGGATTTTTCTTCTTTTATAAATGGATTTTTCTTTGCCCCTGCCGCGGAATCATCAGCTACTGGAGGTACATAGCTAATCAGATAATCTTTAATAGCCAAAACCTCATCGTTTGAAAGATGCGGCTGTGCTTGCATGGGGTAATTGTTGTATTCTGCGTACAGTTTATTGATATACGCATCTTTACCTCCATTGATTACAGCTGCAGAATTTTTAACCCAGTTGATTAACCACGCATTTTTACCCTCTTCGTCGCCTCCTGGGATGCGATCCCAGAAACCTTGTAAGCCCGGGCCAGTACCTCTTTTAGCAGCCGGAGAATGGCAGTTTGCACAATTGTTTTTAAATAGTGTAGCTCCGTCTTGCGCAACAAGAGTGTTGTTAAAACTCAAAGTAAAAAGCCCAACTAAAAAAAGAAGCCCAAAAGAGCGGGTTAGCTTGCGCATAAAATGATTTTTGAATAAATAAAGCTTCATTATCAAAAGGCAAATTTAATTAGCTAGTAGAATTATAAAAGACTTTTTAGGTTTATTTGATGTGAAAAAGCTTATTTAGAATAATTCTAAATAAGATTACCCATCAACCCGTGAATCGATCACCCATTGTTCAAATGTTTCGATAGATATCGCTTGATTAACCGTATAATGGCCAATGCTTGTTCTGTGTAGTTTTTTAAGATACGCCCCACAACCTAAGTTTTGTCCAAATTGGTGGGCTAAAGATCTAATGTAAGTCCCGCTAGCGCAGTGCACTTCAAAATCTATGTCTGGAAGTTTTTTTACATTAACTAAGAATTTATCAATGCTCATTTTTACAGGCGCTAAGGTTTTATCTGCATTTTGTCTTGCATATTCATAGGCCCGAACGCCGTCAATTTTTTTAGCAGAATACAGGGGAGGCGCTAGTGAATTATCGCCAATAAACTTTTTTGCCTCTTTTTCTATGTCTTGGGGGGATAATGTATCTGCTCCAAATTCAGAATCAAATGGTGTTTCTAGATCAAAGGACGGAGTGGTTTTCCCTAACTCAATCACACCTGTGTAACACTTCGCTAATCCAATTAATTGAGTAAGTTTTTTGGTGTACTTTCCAGTGCACAAGACTAAAAGACCAGTAGCCAAAGGATCAAGTGTGCCTGAATGGCCTACTTTTAGCTTTTTAAACCCATAGTGTTTTTTAAGTATCCCCCGAACGCGTTTTACCACCCAAAAAGATGATTTTTCATATGGTTTATCCATCAATAAAAGAGCACCCTCTTTAAAGGCAGAAGCACAAAAGGTTTCTTTTTGCGTACAAGAAGGTAATGTTAGCTCAGCCATGCATAAGCGATTGATAGACATCCAACCATAAAACAATAGACAGCAAAATAATACAGTTTTTGTTTTTGAATAATCTGCAACATCCAATGGCAAGCTATAAAACCTGTAATTAAAGCAGCTAAAAAACCACTTATTAAATACCCAAGGTCTGAAGCTTGAAAAAACAAAGATCCAGTCAAAAGATCTTTGGCGATTTTACCAAAAATTAAAGGAATTACCATCAAAAAAGAAAAACGAGCCACTTTTGTTTTTTCTATACCCAACAATAATCCGGTTGCAATAGTAGATCCTGAACGAGAAATGCCTGGTAAAATAGCTACCGCTTGTGCTACACCAATTATAAATGCACTAAAAGAAGAAGGTTCACGAGTGCCTAAATTGTTCTTATTCGCTTCACAGATATAAAGTAGAAATGCTGTGAATAAAAGACATCCCCCCACCAAAAAAAGATTTTCATTAAAAAGCGTCTCAATGGCATGTTCAAAAAAAAGCCCCACAAAAACAGCAGGCAGCATTGAAATGACAATATAAAACACAAAGGACCTGCTTTGAGTATCAGAGGGTTGAAACACCCCTTTTATAATCTCTAAAATATCTTTTCTAAAGACAACGATCGTGCTTATAGCAGTCGCAAAATGAACCAATACTGTAAAAAATAAGGCTTCGTCTTTAGAGGGGTCTACCCCTAAAATAACTTTTGATATCTCAATATGACCACTGCTGCTGACAGGCAAAAACTCTGTTAAACCTTGAATGATTCCAAGTATAATAGCCTGGAGTATAGACATAATAAATACTACTTTTTTAGAATCGCAAACATCACCACTGCATAACCTAAAAGACAAGTTAATGGAGCGATCACAATGCGCGTAGAAGAAAAGATTTCATCGTAATGAAATTCGTGTACAGACTCAGCAGCCCCTCCACTCATTAGAACAAAACCCAGAATAACGATTGCTACACCTATAGCAATAAATTTGTAATTCTCAGACGGAAGTGCAAACCCTAAATCTTTTTGATTTTCCATATTTAGTATAACTTATCTTGTTGTATACGAATGTATTTTCTTACAGAAAAATACGTGGTTACAAAGCTAATAAACATCCCAAAAAGAATTAGGAATACAAAGAAAAAAATTGTTAAATCTAAATCTTTCTCAACAAAAATTTCTGGATACATTCGTGAAAAATAATAGACTAACACCCCTAGCATAAGTACTGCAATAAGGCCACCTAAAAACCCTTGTAAAATTCCTTTTTTCAGAAAGGGTTTTTGAATGAATCCGGGTGTAGCGCCTACGAGTTGCATGGTTCTAATTAAAAGACGTTTGGCATAAATAGATAGACGCACACTATTGCCAATTAAAACCATGGATACCACTAACAATAAGAGTAAAAACACAATAATGACCAATCCGATTTTTCGAACATTTTGATTTACCATGCCTAAGAGATCTTCTTGAAAAAAGACCTCTTTGACGATTTCTTTATTCTCTATGTTTTGGGTAATACGCTGTAAACTATCTTGATGTAAATATGCGCTATGTAAATAAATATCTAAGGATGATTGCAGCGGATTAAAACCTAAAAACTGTACAAAGTCGTCGCCTAGATCTTCACTGAGCATTTCTGCTGCTTTTTCTTTAGGGATATAAATTGTTTTTCTGACATAAGGTTTTGCTTCTAACTTTTTTTTAAATCTCAGAATATCTGGCTCAGGAATTTCAGGCATTAAAAACACCGACACCGCTATTTTTTCTTTGACATAATTAGAAAGCTTGTGGGCATTGATAAACACAAGACCCAAAAGACCAAAAAGAAACAAAACCAAACTTATGCTAATCACAACTGAGAAAAAAGCTGTTCGATTTGATTTTGACTTTGGGTTTAATTGTGACATCTTATCTACCTTTGGAACCAAACAAAAATAGACAAAATGTTGTTTCAGCTGGTACCGGGCCAAAAAAAGATCAAAGAAACCCTTAGCCAAAATCTTAAAAACAAAAAAATCCCTCATGCTTTATTGCTTGAAGATCCCTTGTCTTACGGGGGATTAGCCCTAGCAATAGGTTATGCTCAAAATATGTTGTGTGCAAACAACCAAGAGCAAGCTGCTTGCGGTTCATGTGAACATTGTAGATTAAGTACTGAACTCAAACACCCTGATTTACATTTTGTGTTTCCGGTAAACACCAATAAAGAGATCAAAAAAAACGCAAGTAGTGAAGATTTTTTGCCTGCCTTTAGATCTTTTGTATTAGAACATCCGTTTGCCAATTATGCCTTGTGGGCGTCTTACATTGATATTGAAAAAAAAAGAGGCACCATAAGTGGCTTAGATCTTTCGAAACTATTTGAAAAATTAAGCCTAAAAGCCTTCTTGTCTACACAAAAAATTGTTGTGATGTGGCTGCCCGAAAAAATGACCCCTACTACCGGAGCCAAAATTTTAAAAACCCTAGAAGAACCCTTAAAAGACACCTATTTTATTTTGGTAAGTGTGCAGCCTTCACAATTGTTGAAGACCATTTTATCAAGAGTTCAAAAATTAGAATTAAAGCCTGCTGCGTCAGACCAAATTGACGCTTATTTAAAAACCATTGGCACCCAAGATACTCTTAGAGAGGAGGCTTGCGGGTATGCCAAGGGTAGTGTTGGTAATGCTCTTGCATTTTTAAAAAAAGATACCGATGGGTTTTTAGATTTTTTCTTAGAATGGCTCAGGTTTTGTTTTAATATTCATAAAAACAACAATATTTCTAAAGCAATAGGCTGGATAGATGCCTTTACCTTATTAACAAAAGAAAAACAAATTGCTTTTTGTGCTTTTACAGTGCAAATCATACGACAATGCACCTATTTGAATTACAACTTAAGCACGCTTACACATCTAAAACCCGGAGAAAAAGAAAAACTAGAAAAACTATCTCCTTATATCAACCATTTAAACATTGATGTGTTTGAAAAAGAATTCAAAGAATTAGAGTATTATGTGCAAAGAAATGCAAACATGAAAATCGCGCTTTTAGACCTCAGTTTTAAAATTGCAAAATTCATAAGAATCAAAGCCTAAAGCGAATTATTACCTGCTTTTTTACATCCCCCCAAAAAAAGAGCACTGATATCTATAATAAGGTTCGTTTTTACCGCCAAATCCAGAATAAAAACGGGCTAAGTTCTCATTATCAGACCCTTCAAAATCAAGATATCTTCTAGATTCTGCATGTGTTTTTATAATGTGGTCAATCAAATAAGGCATAGCCGATGTGCTTTTGGCTAAAGCAGAGGTGGCTGAAAACAAAAAATATAAGCGGTCTAAAAATGAAAAAAGAACAACTCCGCATACAAAGGTAGCGTCAATCTCACATGTATAAACATGCGCGGCGTTTCTCTTTTGAGCCTGAATAATTAAGGTCTCTAGTGTTTTGTAGTATTTGCTGTTTAACCGAAGGGTTTTGCCTTTAGTGTCTTTAAAACACTGTATAATTTTGTCGTATTTGCCCTGTGAAGTAATTTGAAATGTGCTGTTTTGGCCTTTTTTAATGTTTCTTAATGTGTTTTTACTATAATTGGCTTTTAGATCTTTGTAATTCAAAGAAAGATCTAGAACGTAATTTGCTCTTTTCTGCGTTTTTTTATGGGGGATATTGTGATAAAAATGAAGGTCGGTCTTTATATTTCTAGGTATATGTTTTAAGAAGTTAATTAGAGATGTTTCATCTAATTGAGGATTTGAAAACACCCCTAATTGTTGTGAAAAAATGGGTTGTAAATACCTTGGAAATCCCATTTTATAGTTTACAGGCAAAGGCATAATACAGGTATAATCCTCAAAAATTAAGGCCTGCCATTCAGGCGACACAATATCTAAAAACCAAGATAACGCATATATTTTAGGGCTTGAGGAAGCGCTGATGGCCTGATCCCATTTTGTTTTATTGATTTGGTTGTGTTTTAGCCGTTTAACTAACATAGCCCAAAATGGTTTGAATCTTTTGTTTTAACTGATTTGCATTGGTTTGAAATGCAAAAAAATGATTGTGTAATACCATGTGATTGACCCCATCATACTGTTTTAGGTGGCCTATTATTTCTTTGGCTTTATTAGGCGATAAAGTACCTTTTAATAACTGAACATCCATAAACCAGAAGGGATGCACCCATAAATCTGTCATCTTATTATTTTGTAAATCAAACCACAGAAAAGAACGCGATGTAGAGGCTCTAAACCCTGGGCTTTCACTGTACCCCATTGAATATTCATCGCTTATACCAAGCGATAACAAGCTTTGATAAGTCTTTGGCAATGAAAAACGCAAGAAATGCTGTCTAGAGCTTGTTATCGATGTTTTGGCTTGGCTTTCTAAAAGTTTTTTTTCTTTGGCTAACACCTCAAGTGCTTCAGATGAATAGTACGAGGGGTGAAGCCCAATTTGATAGGCTTTAGAAAAACAAGCTACCGCTAATTCTATATATTCTGAATTAGCGTTTGGCGCATCGTATTTTGTTTTATGCCCTACATGTAAAAACGCCGTGTGTTTGTGTGGCAATGTGTTTAAAAAGTCTAAATAATCGTAAGGATCTTTGTGTTTAAAAAGATAACGAAAGGCTAATAATGGGTTTGTAAAGCACGATTTTATAAAAAAAGGTAGCGCTTTATACCCTCTGTTCTTAAACGCATAAAGCTGGTCAACATCTATACTGATATGATGTTGAAGATGTTTTTTTGGGGGGGGATTTAACTTTAGTTTTTCAATTAAAGTCGTTTTAAAATCAAGGATCCACTTATCAATAATAGGGTATTCTAAAAAGCCGTGTTTAAAAGCGATGCTTTCTCTATAATCAAAGCGATTATGGTTGTCTTTTTTAGCTATTCTGTATTCTTCTTGCCTACTAATCAAGTAAAATATGGCTGCAAAAAGATCAAAGGCTAAAAAATTACTTTGTGTTTTAAACATATATGCCTTTTGTTTTTCATCAAATACTTGTAGGCTTTTTTGGGGGGATGTGGTGTCTTCAAACAAGATTGGATTAGGACACAGATAAAACCCTTCTCTATAATTTTGATTATATGAAAATTTAGGGGATGTTTTTTTAGCAAACACATCCAAATCTGATAGAAGCTCAAAGCTAACATCCATCCATATAGAAAGTGTCTTAAATATATATGTAACACGAGGTGTTTGGTTGACACAATACACATATATAGATGGGTAACTCAAATCAAAGGACTCAAAAAAAAAGCCCTGTTAAAAATAACAAGGCTTAGAAAATATCTTTAGTGTTTGAAATTATTTCAATCCATTAACAAAACGCATCACCTTTGATTTGATGTTTGCAGCCTTATTTTTATGAATTATGTTTCTTTTTGTTAGCTTGTCAAGCATAGACGTTACCTTTGGTAATTCCTTTTCTGCTTCCTTTTTACTGGTCAATGCCTTAAGGTTTTTAACCGCATTTCTAGCCGTTTTGTGCTGGTATTTATTAAGCACACGTTTCTTTTCGTTAGAGCGAATTCTTTTTATTGCTGACTTATGATTGGCCATTTGTTTCTAAAATTGAACTGCAAATATACAAAACCCAAGGTAAAGAGATGAAATAATTATTGGTTTTTTTCGGGATCCACAAAATAATAACGCATATTCACCGCTACTGTATAGCCTATTATTGCTCCGAGCATCCACCCAAAAAACACATCTGTTGGATAGTGCACTGCTAAATAAACCCTTGTAAAACCCATGAAAATAGCCCAAAATACTAGACCGAATACTAAATATGATTTTAGTCGAAAGAACACAGAAGTAAACACCGCCAAACCCATGAAATTAGTCGCATGAGAAGACACAAAACTATACATCCCTCCACACTTATTATAAACCAAGTGTAATGAGGAATGAAGTTCTAAATGATGACAGGGCCTGTAACGTTGAAACACCTCTTTAAAAAGCTGCACAGAACTTTGATCTGTCATAAAGATCAAAATTGCAAAAGCACATAATGTTGTGATTCTGTTTTTTGATTCGTTAAATGAGCTGAACACAAGATAGATGAAGTATAAATACACAGGCATCCAGAACCAGCCTTGAGTAGCAAAGTATATTGCCTTATCAAGACTAGGGTTATGTAATTGATTTAAAAATAAGACGGCTTTTGCATCTAATAATTCAATATGCTCAATAATGTTTTGCATCTTATCATTAGGTTTTATTCTGCCACTTATATGCTTTTAAGGTATTATTAAGTAATGAAGCAATGGTTAATGGACCAACGCCTCCTGGTACTGGTGTTATAAAACTTGATTTTTCTGCGACTTCTGAGAATTTCACATCCCCTTTAAGCGAATACCCTCTTTTGGTATTCGGGTCTGTTTCTCGGTGAATACCAACATCAATAACGATTGCATCTTTCTTAATCATATTGGCCTGAATGTACTCCATTTTACCCATTGCCACAATTAAAATATCTGCTGTTTTGGTAATTAAAGACAACTCTTTTGTTCTGCTATGGCATATAGTAACTGTGCAATTACCTGGTTTAGATTTTTGTGCCAGCATAATGCTAATGGGCATCCCCACAATATTACTCCTACCCAAAACCACACAGCGCTTACCCTCTGTTTTGATGTTGTAAAAAGAAAGTAATTCTATTATGCCAGAAGGTGTAGCTGGTCTTAAACCAGGCAAGCCAATTGTCATTTTTCCGATGTTTTGAGGATGAAACCCATCGACATCTTTTTTAGGATCAATCGCTAAAATTATTTTTTGTGGGTTGATGTGCGCTGGCAGAGGCAACTGCACAATAAACCCATGGATGCTCTTATCTTCATTGAGCTGTTTGATTTTATCTAATAGTTTTTCTTGTGCATAATCTTCAGGCAAAGTCACCATTGATGATGAAAATCCTACCCGCTCGCACGCCCTTATTTTAGCCGCCACATAAGTTTTGCTCGCGGGGTCATTTCCTACAATTACAGCAGCTAAATGAGGTTTTTTATCAAATTCTAATGTTTGTTTTTGAATCTGCTCAAGAAGCGCATTTGCACATTTTTTACCGTCTAAAATATTCACACCAACAAAAGTACACGCATTTAAACCCAAGATCTAAGTTAAGCATGTTAACAAATAGTAAACTTACTTAATTCTAGGATCTGCCCACTCTAAAACCTCATTTGTTCTTTGTGCAAAAAAGTCCGGGCAAGCACCGTCGCCCATTCCTGTGAATCCTCCATCAGGGTGGCAAAGTAATCCACAATCTTCAGTATATAATTCGCTAAAAAAGTCTGATTGATAAGGCGGAATATAATACACACGTTGATTCATGTAGTCGTACGAATACACTTTTGCTGGAGGTACTCTAACGGGTTCTGATAAAATTTGATCAACAATGCCTTGCATACACAGGGGTAAATCAGAAGAAGACCCGTTGCTTTGTTGGTTATCACAAGTAGAAAAGCTAAGTAAAAACATCAAGGTTAAAAAAGAAAAATAATTTTTCATCGGTATTAATTTTTTACAAATATAGGAACCTCATCCACAGGATGCAAGCCTAATTTATTTTGAAGTTACCCCATTTTTCTTTGATTGATCTTTCCTAGCCTTTATTCTAGTTGAATTTGTCTTGTTTCACAAGTGAAAAAGAAAATTTTCATCGTGCGCTCAAAAGTGCGCTGGCCTGC
>JAHDCS010000045.1:0-1390 GCA_020629755.1 Flavobacteriales bacterium
CATTGTCTTTACTGAGTTAAAAGGTAATTATAAACCTCTTAACTAGTCAAGACCCAAAAACAATAATATGAAACGTTTCAATTTATTTCAATGCGATACCAGTCGGTGCATTGTTTGTAATAATGTTTTGTAGGTTATAAAGAACATGATCTTGAGCCGATTGAGGGATGTTGCCAAATAAAGGCTTAAGTGTGAAGGGCGCACTGCTATTATCCGGAACAGGTTCAATAGAGATAGCCACTAATTCTGAAGAAAGATCTAACGGAAAATTAAGACTGGTAGGTGCATTTATTAAGAAGTCTTCTCCAGGATAGGCTGGAGCTGAAAAATTTCCGCTAAATGGAGCCGAAAAGTCAGCGCCTGTCGTATTTAAAAACTTACCGGTTGTCACAGGAATTCCGTCAATGATTACCCATCCTTCATAAACCCATCCGTTTGGTAATGTCGGAAGATTTAGGCTAGGGTTTCCGTTTGAAGGATCTAAAAACCAAATGCCACTATTTTCATCAAAATTATTCCCGTCTGTAGGCGTTCCTAAAATATATTGTCCAGAAGCATTTTCAAAATCATTGCCCAATGCAGCCGGATGGTCAATAGTTAAACTTGCTGATCCAGATGAAAAAGACCCTGCTAGAATATGTACCTCGCTCGGATTAGGATCATTGTCAATACTAGGTTCAATCGTTAAAACGTATGCTTGGGCTGCATTTAAAGTTTGAAGATCCATTATGAAACTATTTTGAGACATATTTCCGTTACTGTCTACAGTGAATATACCTGCTGAGTGTGCAGTGCCGTTTTCAATTATCCAGCCCTCGTAAACATAGTTTGGGCCTAAGTTTTCAAGTCCGCTAATGTCTATAATCAGCTCTTCTTCTATAAGTGTAGAGTTGTTATTGTTGCCGTTATTTGTTGGGTCATTATCTTCTTCATCATAGCATCCGCCAAAAGAGCTGATAAGTAAAGTGCTGAGTAGTCCTAAAGAGAAAATATTTTGTTTTTTCATGTTGCTAATATTAAGTAGTTAAAAAATTTAATTTTGATTAATTATTTCTTGTGCAATTTTATTGTGTATTTATGAAACAAACAAAGCGGCAGGGATTTTATTAATCTTACATAAGATTATTTTAATTCTAATTTTATTTTTTTAATTCTTCATATGAATTTTTTAATTCTATAGTTTCATTCTTTTTTATTTAAAATTTTCTTAACGGAATCTCTTTAGTAGATTTGTATGTATGATTCCAACAGCAGTATACACAGAGCTTACCCCTAATCCCAATAATTTAAAATTTGTTATTGATCGCCCCATAAGTGAGGCCTCTTATGAGTTTGAAGAGCCCGACCAGGTTCAAGGGATTCCACTATTAGAAAAGATCTTTAATTTTCC
>JAHDCS010000045.1:1400-20242 GCA_020629755.1 Flavobacteriales bacterium
TATAACGGTTCAAAAAAATGATTTAGTTGAGTGGACAGATGTTTCTATGGATTTGCGTGAGTTCATTCAAACCTATTTTAAAGAAAATGCTTATTTAATTGATAAAAGCGCTGTAAAACAAACAGAAAATATACAAGAAAAAGAATCTGTGATCCCCCCACAACAAAAAATAACTAAAAGAGCATTAGAAGACCTAAGGGAGATTGACAAAAAGATTATTGACTTAATTGATGAGTTTATAAAACCGGCAGTGGAAAATGATGGCGGCGATATTTCATTTGTTGATTTTGATAACGCACAAGGGGTGCTGTCTGTACAAATGAGCGGTGCATGTAAAGGTTGTCCGTCTTCTGAGGTGACCTTAAAACAAGGGATGCAGAGTTTGTTTGATAAAATGTTACCTGAAGTAAAAGAAATCGTGTCTATTTCATAGAGTGGTATACGCCAAACTCTCGGTATTTTTTAACACGCTTATCCGCTAGGCGAGGACCTCTAGATCTTTTAAAGGCTTTTAAATCAGTTAAAATTTGTGTTTTAACATTTTCAAAGGCTATAGATGGTGAGGTGTGGGCGCCGCCAACAGGTTCTTTAATGATTCCGTCTATGAGTTTATTTTTTAGCATGTCTTTTGCGGTAAGCTTTAAGACTTTTGCGGCTTCTTCTTTGTAATCCCAGGTACGCCAAAGAATGGTTGAACAATTTTCAGGAGAAATAACAGAATACCATGCGTTTTCAAGCATGTATGTTTTGTCTGCCACCCCAATGCCTAAGGCTCCACCTGACGCTCCCTCTCCAATTACATAGCTGAAAATAGGGACTTCTAATCCGGCCATGATAAATAAGTTTTTTGCAATGGCTTCTCCTTGCCCTCTTTCTTCTGCGCCCAAGCCTGGGTAGGCTCCAGGTGTGTCTATAAAAGTGATCACAGGTTTAGAGAATTTTTCAGCGAGTTTCATCAGACGCATTGCCTTTCGATAGCCTTCTGGCCTGGCCATACCAAAGTTTCGGTATTGTCTGAGTTTGGTGTTGGCGCCTTTTTGATGGCCAATTAGCATAACCGAGACGCCGTTAATTGTACCAAGACCACCAACAATAGCTTTGTCGTCTGCGAAAGTTCTATCGCCATGAAGTTCAGTGAAATTACCTTGTGTGATGTATTCAATATAAGAAAGCGTGTGTGGCCTGTTTGGATGCCGAGACACCTGAACTTTTTGCCATGGACTTAGTTTGGCATATGCTGTTTTACGCGCCTTTTTAATTTTACTTTCGATAGAATTGATTTCTTTTGAAAAATCAATGTTCTCTTTTTCTTGTTTATCTAACAGCCCTTGCTGTTGATTGTAAAGGGTTTCAATTTCTTTTTCGAAGTCTAAAAAATGCACAATAAAATAACATTTAGCCTACAAAGCTACAAACTCTCACACAAAGGATGAGATTTAGCAATAATAATCTTTATTTTATGTCTTTAATAAATGTGTACTCTTGCCAGTCAATAGCGTTTGGGTCAGTATATGAAATACTGCCTTTGTATCCGCCAATACAGTCAAAAAACTTGTAAGTATATGTGGTGTCCTCTTCAATAACCTTTTTAACGCCAAATCCATAATGGATGTTTGTGGTAAGCACATGCTGAGACGTATTGGGGCCATAAAACATCTTGATACCAATATAAGTTTCAAATTGCGTCAAAAAGTCTAGGGTATTGGCTTCTCTGTTCAAGATCCATTCTACTTGGGTTTCTGCGTATTCAAAGTCTTCATAACAGGCCTCATCCCCAAGTGAAACATCTTCATCTTCATAGCATCCCCAAAAAAGAAATAGTCCCATTAGATAAAAAGGCAGTGTGTAGTTTTTTAATGTACGCATACAAATGAACTACGCAGTTGTACGCAACACATTAGGCCTTGTTACATTGAGGCGCTAAAAAAGACATTTTAAAATCGTATTTTTGCACGATGCAAATTTCTTCTGTTTTACATGGGGTGTTAGGCATGGGCTGTTTAATTGCTATTGCCTTTGTGTTTTCATCTAAAAAATCGTCTATTAATTGGAAAACGGTAGGTCTTGGGTTGTTGATTCAAATCATGCTTGCCATTGGGATTCTCAAGGTGTCATTTGTTCGTGTCGCTTTTGAATTTGTAGGTAAGTTATTTGTCAAGGTACTTGATTTTACGCGTGATGGCTCTATGTTTCTAATGGGAGACCTTATGAATATTGAGTCTTATGGCTTTATTTTTGCCTTTCAAGTGCTTCCGACTATTTTATTTTTTTCGGCCTTAACTTCTGTACTTTTTTATCTTGGCATGATTCAAAAAATTGTAAAAGCAATGGCTGTTGTGATGACAAAACTTTTAAAAATATCTGGTGCTGAGAGTTTGTCGGTTGCCGGGAATATTTTTTTGGGCCAAACTGAAGCGCCTTTGATGATTAAACCCTATTTAGAAAAGATGACTAAGTCTGAAATTTTATTAGTGATGATTGGAGGGATGGCAACCGTAGCTGGGGGTGTTTTGGCAGCCTACATTAGTTTTTTAGGCGGAGACGATCCTGTAAAGCGTGTTGAATTTGCCAAGCATTTATTGGCAGCCTCCGTGATGGCGGCCCCAGGAGCTATAGTCATTTCAAAGATACTTTATCCACAAGACCAACAGATTGATGCTAAAGTAGATGTTTCAAGTGAAAAAATTGGCAGTAATATTTTAGATGCTATTTCAAATGGCACAACAGAAGGGGTAAAGCTGGCTGTAAATGTAGGGGCTATGCTTTTGGTTTTTATAGCATTTATTGCACTGATTAATTTTGTGTTTTTAAAAGTAGGGCATTATGCAGGGTTAAACCCTTGGATTGCACAAAATACGCCCTATCAGTCGTTTTCTTTAGAATTTATGTTGGGATATTTGTTTGCACCCTTAATGTGGATTATTGGCGTAGCCAAAGAAGACATGGCTTTAATGGGTCAGCTTTTGGGCATTAAATTGGTGGCCAGTGAATTTGTAGGATATATTCAATTGGCTGAACTGAAAAACCCCGAAAATTTAATACATCTTAAAAATAAAAAATCAGTGGTGATGGCAACGTACATGCTTTGTGGTTTTGCGAATTTTGCGTCTATAGGCATTCAAATAGGAGGGATTGGTTCTTTAGCACCATCCAAAAAGACATTGCTTTCAGAATTTGGCTTAAAAGCGCTTTTAGGGGGGATGTTGGCCTCTTTGCTTTCAGCTACTATTGCAGGATTTCTTGTTTAATCTGGGTTTAAAAAGTAAGTGTTTTTCTTTACATTTGTTGAGATGAAAAAATGGTGTTTTATTCTTTCTGGTGTTTTGTTTTTAGTTGGCTGCTCTGATCAAATTGATGTGAATGCGCCTTATGAGGATACAACGGTTATTTACGGGCTTTTAAATAAAAATGACAACCGCCATTATGTGAAAATAAACAAAGCCTTTCTCGGTGAATTAGATGCAGAACAGATGGCTCAAATTGCTGATTCGTCTCAGTATGAGATGCTTTCTGCGCGCGTTCAGGAATTAGATGGCAACGCAGGCTTAGTAAATGAGTTTGTGTTGTTAGACACCTTGGTTTCTAATAAAGAGGCAGGGGCTTTTTATGCTCCTGAGCACAAGTTGTATTATTTTGACGCGTCTTTAAATGCAGATCATCAGTATAAAATCATAGTGGATGTGCCTCAAAAAGAGCTACAAGTTTTTGGGCAAACGCCTATAATTAAAGATTTCAGTTTAAGTGGAGGGACGATATTCGGAAATAGTGTTGTAGATGTGGGGTTTAAAAGCCCTGCCGGACAGTTTGTAGATCAAAACTATCAGTGGGTCTCTAAAAAAGATGCACGATCCTACCAACTCACCATGGTGGTTAATTACGACAACTTTTATTTAGACAACACCTCAGAAACAAAAGAACTTTACATTGATTACCCCAATCAAAATTCCCTTTCTTTAGAAGGTGGCGAATCTATGCAACAAGAGATTAGTGGAGAAGCTTTTTATCAACAACTAGAGGCGCGTATTCCGTCTAAATCAGAAACCCCAAATTTGAGTCATCGAAAGTTAAATTTCTTCACCTTTGAAATGGTGGTTGCCGGAGATGAATTGGCTACTTTTATTGAGGTCAATGCTCCAAGTACTGGAATAAATCAAGATAAGCCGCTCTACACGAATATTGAAAACGGCATTGGTGTTTTTTCAACGCGCATTTCTTTGCGTTCTATTTTTGAAAAGCAACTCAATAATTTATCTAAGGCCGAGTTGTATGATGGTATTTACACCAAAGATTTAGGATTTTGCGCCAATTCAGGTGCTTTTGTTTGCCCAAACTGACATTTTTAGTTTCTGATTATAGTATTTAGGCGGGTGTTTTTGACATTTTGTCAGGTTTTTGACAGAAAAACGCAATGGCACAGAAATTGAGTAGTGTTTTTGTGAACTTTTAATTATTAAACCATCATGGGAAAAATTATAGGAATAGATTTAGGAACCACCAACTCTTGTGTGGCTGTTATGGAGGGAAATGAGCCCGTTGTAATTCCAAACAGCGAAGGTAAAAGAACAACTCCTTCAGTTGTAGCTTTTGTAGAGGGCGGAGAAAGAAAAGTAGGTGATCCTGCAAAGCGTCAGGCTATTACCAATCCACAAAAAACAGTAGCGTCTATCAAAAGGTTTATGGGCAATAAATTTGCCGAAGTAAAAAAAGAAGTTGACCGTGTCGCATACGAAGTGGTAAAAGGAAAAAACAATACAGCTCGTGTTAAAATTGACGACAGAGAGTACACGCCTCAAGAAATTTCTGCCATGGTGTTGCAAAAAATGAAAAAAACGGCAGAAGACTATCTAGGTACAAGTGTATCAGAAGCCGTAATTACTGTGCCGGCATATTTTAATGACGCCCAACGTCAAGCTACTAAAGAAGCGGGCGAAATTGCTGGTCTTACAGTGAAAAGAATCATTAATGAGCCAACAGCAGCAGCATTAGCTTACGGTCTTGATAAAAAAGGTCAAGACATGAAAATTGTAGTATTTGATTGTGGTGGCGGAACACATGATGTGTCTATTCTTGAACTAGGCGATGGCGTATTTGAAGTTAAGTCTACCGATGGAGACACCCACTTAGGAGGGGATGATTTTGATCAAGTGATTATTGATTGGTTGGCTGATGAGTTTAAGAAAGACGAAAACATTGACTTAAGAAAAGATCCGATGGCCCTTCAGCGCTTAAAAGAAGCCGCTGAAAAAGCAAAAATAGAGCTTTCTTCAACCACTTCTACTGAGATTAACTTGCCTTACATTATGCCTGTTGATGGTGTGCCTAAGCACCTTGTGAGATCACTTTCAAGAGCGCAATTTGAGAAATTAGCAGACGATTTAATCAAGCGCACTATTGAGCCTTGTAAGACAGCGCTTAAAAATGCAGGGTACTCTGCAAGCGATATTAATGAGGTGATTTTAGTAGGCGGATCAACCCGAATTCCTGCCATTCAAGATGCCGTTAAAAAATTCTTTGGAAAAGACCCTTCAAAAGGCGTAAATCCAGATGAGGTTGTAGCCCTAGGCGCATCTATTCAGGGAGGGGTATTAACTGGAGAAGTTAAAGATGTTCTTTTATTAGATGTTACGCCACTTTCTTTAGGGATTGAAGTTGCTGGAGGGATGCGTGATGTGCTCATAGATGCCAACACAACCATTCCGACTAAAAAACAGAAAGTATACAGTACGTATTCAGATAATCAGCCTTCTGTACAAATTAATGTACTACAAGGTGAACGGCCAATGGCGAAAGACAACAAGTCACTCGGAACCTTTATTTTAGATGGCATTCCGCCTGCGCCTAGAGGGGTGCCTCAAATCGAAGTCACTTTTGATATTGATGCCAATGGTATTTTAAATGTGTCGTCTAAAGATAAGGGTACAGGAAAAGAGCAAAGTATTCGTATTGAAGCCGGAAGCGGATTATCAGACGAAGAAATAGAAAGAATGAAAAAAGAGGCAGAGGCAAATGCAGAATCTGACCAAAAGGAGAGAGAGAAGGCTGAAAAAATTAACTTAGCCGATCAAACCATATTCCAGACAGAAAAACAACTTAAAGAATATGGCGATAAGATTCCTGAAGATAAGAAAAAGCCTATTGAAGAGGCTTTAACAGAGCTTAAAGCTGCTCATGCTGCTCAGGATATTGATAAAATAGATCCAGCATTAGAGAAATTAAACACGGTGTTTGGCGCAGCTAGCCAAGACATGTATGCTCAAGCCGGAGGAGCGCAAGGCGCCGAAGGTGAAGCAAATACTGCCGATCAAGGAAAAGCTGATGAAGAAGTGCAAGATGTTGATTTTGAGGAAGTAGAGAGTAAATAAGCACGATTTAAACACAAAAAAAGCAACCCCCACAAGCCGAAGGCTTGTGGGGGTTTTGCATTGGTTTAATTCAACAAGCTTTTGTAATTTTAGAATCATAATGAGGTATTTGACACTCTTCTTTTTTATCTTTTTATTATTTGGATCTTTACAGGCGCAAGAAAATTGCAACAATAATCTAGACGATGATGGCGATGGGTATATAGACTGTTTTGATAGTGATTGCCCTTGTTATGCGCCTTTTGTGTGTAATAACACCGCTTTACAAACCATGTTGATTAATGGTGTTTTTAAATTGGTTTCAGTTGATCTTCAAACGACAACTTTTACAGATATCCTAACCTTTCCATCGTATCTAACAAATCCTAATGCGCTGGCTTATAACCACCAAGACGGGTTTTATTATTTTATGGAATACGGGAATCCTCATGAAGTATACCGTATGAATAGTTTGTTGCAAATTCAGAGAATTGGGGAGTTGCCTTCAGTACCCAATGCCGTTTATTCAGGCGATATCAATAGTGCTGGGCAGTATTTTTTTAACGGGAGAGACACTCTTTATAAGCTTGACTTGAACACGTTTCAACTTACCCGCAATAATCTGATACTACATACATCGGATATTGCATTTTCTACCGATGATAGATTGTTTGCTTGGGCTGAATCAGAAAATAGGCTTATGGAAATTTTTCCGCAACAAGACTCTGTGTATTTATACCCAAATATATATCCTGATTTAGGAAAGGTGGGGTCTTTGTTTTTTATTGAGTCTGACTTATTGGGCTATGGGTATAATGCTTCTGCCGGATCTTTATTTCAAGACCATTTGTATAGTTTTGATTTTTCTTCAGGTGGTGTACAAACCTTAGGTATTGGGCCAAGCGCAAAGTTTAACGATGGTTGTGCCTGCGATTTTGATGTTAAGATTTACAAACAAGCAAGTGCAGATACGATTACAAGTCAATCATTTACCTATACATTTACCTTTGAAAACAACATGCCTTATAGCACCTATGGTTTTTTTTCAGATGCATTGTCTGATGGACTCTTGTGGGATTCAACTTCAGCTGTTTTTTCGGGGGGATTAAATGCTATAAGTGACCCAAGTTTTACTGATGGATTGGTGGAGTCTACTTTTGAAATACCGCCAGGAGAAAGCAGTTTGGAGTTGCAGGTGATTGTCCCTTGTGGCATTAATGTTATAGGTGATTATTTTAATCAGGCCTATTTTATTTTAGATTCAACTTATAGTTTTCAATACCATGATACGCTTTGGTCTGATTTTGAACCCACCCAACAAATAGAAGATTCTACCCCAACATATATAGATGTGTCATTGTCTGCAAATGACACCCTTTTGGCCAATCGATTAGAGTTGTGCCCAAAGGATTCTGGGATTATAGAATTATCTAATTATCTAACGCCTTCTGCACAAAGTAATAATGGAGTTTGGACCACTGCACTAGGTAATGTGGTAGATAGTACACATTTAGGTTCTATTCTTGTTCCAAATGCAGAGCCTCAATCTTATTATTATACAGAGCCTTCAGATTGTGGCCAATCGGTATATGTGATAGACTTGTCTTATATAGAACTACCTGAACTTAGTTTTTCTCAAGTAAACGCACAAGAAACCGATGAGCAGTTCTTATTTGTAGATCAGGCGCTTTCTAATGGCAATTACCAATGGGTTATCAACGATCAGGTATATGCTTCAGAGCCTTTTATTTCTGTGCCGAATATTTTGATAGATGATTCTGTATTGGTCTGCCTTATGTATCAAAACATCAATGCACAAAGTTGTACGGATTCTATTTGTGTGTATCTTCAACAGGGGATAACGCCGGTATATATACCAAGTGCATTTACGCCTAATAAAATTGATCCGTTTAACGCAGAGTTTAAGCCTGTTTTTAAACAAAACGCAAACTTTGAACACTACACCTTCTCTATTTTTGATAGGTGGGGGCAATCGTTATTTTCAACCAGTAATCCAGAAGAATTCTGGAATGGAGATAATCATGCGCAAGGGATGTACCTATGGAAGCTCAATTACAATTTTAAAAATCAAAAACAAGTAGAACGTTCCGGGTTTGTAATGCTTATCCGCTAAGCGTAGTCTTTTTTACTAGAGTTTTCTGCCCTTCACTACTCTGCTTTTCCGCTGCACTTTATTGAGCTTGCTAAGTTTAAATTTCAGATAGATGTTAGCCGCACCTCTGTTGGCATAATATTCTTTGCCGCCATAATTCAAGACGCCTCTATTATTTCTCCAATCAGCCGCTAAAAGTGTATAATTATAATTTTTGTGGTCTGGATCTCCAAAAATAATATAACTGCCAGGCTCAAAACTTACAGCAATTCTATTTTGATCGATCACTTTTTCAACAACCCCTCTGGTGCCTGCTTTAATCAATACTTCATCATATGATTTACCGGTTGTGATTTTTAGCTCACCGTCCTGAGTTTGTTTGGTTTTAGCCTCTTCAGAGACTTGACTTAGGGTAATGTCGTGCGAGTTGTAGAACTGTAATTGTTTGAGTTCAGCCTCTGAAAGATTATATTTATTTCTAATCTCTCCAGTAAATGGAACACGAGGAGCACATCCCTCCAAAACAAAAAATATCCCCACTATAAATACATAAATTACAGACCTCATACGTTTCTTTTTTTAGTTCTATACAAATTACATGCCAAAAATAATTGATTTAGGCTTTAAATTTCAAATAGAAACTATTAATTTTGTAAGCTAAAGTACAGGATTATGAAGCGGACTTTTCAACCATCTAAAAGAAAAAGAAGAAATAAGCACGGATTTAGAGACCGTATGGCCTCTAAAGATGGCAGAAAGGTTTTAGCCAGAAGGCGAGCAAAGGGAAGAAAAAAACTAACTGTTTCTGACGAAAAAACATTCAAGGTATACAAATAAGAATGTTTAACGCCTTTGTTTCATCTCGCTTTTTTTTAGCAGATGAAATATTTTTTAAAAAACACCTTCAAAGCTTAGCGCATAGAATGCTAGGCTTTTTTTTTACCTTAACATCTCATTAATGCGCCGTTAAAAAATGCCTAAAAACAAAAAGATAAAATCTATTCTTATTATTGGTTCTGGGCCTATTGTGATAGGTCAAGCTTGTGAATTTGATTATTCAGGCTCTCAAGCAGCACGATCTTTAAAAGAAGAAGGAATTAGCGTTTCTTTGATTAATTCTAATCCGGCTACAATCATGACCGATCCAATGACAGCCGATCACGTCTATTTATTGCCTTTAACGCCTGAGTCTATTCGCACGGTGTTAAAAGAACAAAAAATAGATGCGGTCTTACCAACCATGGGTGGGCAAACGGCACTTAATTTGTGTATAGAATGTGATAAGATTGGTCTTTGGGAAGAATTTGGGGTCGCTATTATTGGGGTGGATATTGGAGCCATTGACATCACAGAAAACAGAGAAGAATTTAGAAAATTATTAGGCACTATTGGTATCCCGGTGGCGCCTTCAAAAACAGCCAATTCGTTTTTAGAAGGCAAAGAAGTAGCGCAGGAGTTTGGTTTTCCGCTGGTCATTAGAGCTTCGTATACCTTAGGGGGTAAAGGGGCTGCTTTTGTCCATAAAGCAGAAGATTTTGATGAACTACTTAATAGAGCGCTGCATGCCTCACCCATTCATGAGGTATTGATTGATAAGGCTGTGATTGGTTGGAAAGAATACGAATTAGAACTGCTTAGAGACAACAACGATAATATCATTATTATTTGCTCGATCGAAAATTTTGATCCGATGGGGGTGCATACAGGTGATTCAGTGACTGTAGCACCAGCCATGACACTCTCTGATAAGACCTACCAAAGAATGCGTGACATGGCTATTAAAATGATGCGTGCCATTGGAAATTTTGCGGGAGGATGCAATGTGCAGTTTGCCGTGTCAAACGATAAAAAAGAAGATATTATTGCTATTGAGATAAATCCAAGGGTTTCACGGTCATCGGCTTTGGCGTCAAAAGCAACAGGGTACCCAATTGCGAAAGTAGCAGCCAAGTTAGCCATCGGATACAATTTAGATGAGCTTAAAAACCAAATCACGGGTAGTACTTCGGCTTTTTTTGAGCCTACTTTAGATTATGTAATTGTTAAAATACCTCGATGGAATTTTGATAAGTTTAAATCTGCTGATCGGTCCTTAGGTCTTCAAATGAAATCTGTAGGCGAAGTAATGGGGATAGGGCGAAATTTTCAAGAAGCGCTTCAAAAAGCATGTCAATCTCTAGAGATTAGAAGAAATGGTCTTGGCGCAGATGGGCGTGAGCTTAAAGATTTAGATCAGCTTAAACAAAGCTTAGCTTTTCCGAGCTGGAACAGACTCTTTCACATTTATGATGCCCTAAAAATAGGCTTATCAATTGATAAAATATATGAACTCTCAAAAATAGATCCCTGGTTTTTGCATCAGATACATGATTTAATTTTATTTGAAAAAGAACTGTCTAAATACGACATTGATTCAGCAGATAAAAAAGCGCTTTTAGAAGCCAAAAAGAAAGGTTATGCCGATAGGCAAATCGCACATATTCTTGGGTGTTTAGAGAGTGAAGTCTACAAAAAAAGAAACGATTTAGGCATTAAACGCGTGTATAAACTTGTAGATACTTGCGCGGCTGAGTTTGAAGCGCAAACCCCTTATTATTATTCTAGCTTTGGCGATGAGACAGAATCTGTGGTGTCAAAAAAGAAAAAGATTGTGGTTTTAGGTTCTGGTCCAAACAGAATTGGGCAGGGTATAGAGTTTGATTACTCATGTGTGCATGGGGTGCTAGCTGCTAAAAAGCTAGGGTATGAAACCATTATGATTAACTGTAATCCAGAAACGGTATCAACGGATTTTGATACCGCAGACAAGCTGTATTTTGAACCAGTATTTTGGGAGCATATCTACGACATCATCCTACATGAAAAGCCTGAAGGCGTGATCGTGCAACTAGGTGGTCAAACGGCTTTAAAATTAGCTGAAAAACTAGATAGGTATAACATACCAATCATAGGCACCTCTTATGCCTCTCTTGATTTAGCCGAAGATAGAGGTCGGTTTTCTACCCTTTTAAAAACTTTAGACATCCCGTATCCTAAGTTTGGATCTGTAAGGTCTGCTGCTGAAGGTATTACGCTTTCTAAAAAATTAGGATTTCCGCTGCTTGTTCGCCCTTCTTATGTTTTGGGCGGACAAAACATGAAAATTGTAATTAATGAAGACGAACTTGAAAAGCAGATTGTTAAGATTCATAGCCTAATGCCTGAGAATAAGATTCTTTTAGACCACTTTTTATCAGACGCCATAGAAGCTGAGGCAGATGCAATATCAGATGGTAAAGACGCTTACATTATTGGCGTAATGGAGCATATTGAACCTGCAGGTATTCACTCTGGAGATTCGTATGCCGTACTGCCTCCGTTTGATTTGTCTAAAAAGACAATTAAGCAAATAGAAAAGTATACTAAAAAGATAGCCAAAGCGCTTAAGGTCAAAGGTTTAATTAATATTCAATTTGCCATTAAAGATGAGGTGGTGTATGTGATTGAAGCCAATCCTAGGGCGTCTAGAACAGTGCCTTTTATCGCGAAAGCATACAAAGAGCCTTATGTCAAGTATGCTACAGAAATTATGCTTGGCGCTAAAAAAATTAAAGAGTATACATTTAAACCTCATAAAAAAGGGTATGCGATAAAAGTACCTGTGTTTTCTTTTGATAAATTTCCGAATGTAAACAAAGAATTAGGCCCTGAAATGAAGTCTACTGGCGAAGAGATTAGATTTATAAACCATTTATCTGATCCCTTGTTTAGAAAAGTATACAGTGAACGAAACCTTTATTTAAGTCGATAATGATACGCTTATTTTTTTCATTTATAATATTGTATTGGTTGTTTAAAGCGATTAGCCGTTTGTTTATTGCGGCTTCTTCTCCCTCAAATCAACGCACAGATAAACAAAGCAGAACTACATTTCGAGAAAAATGGTTTGGAGCCAATGAAAAAAAGAAGAACAGATTTAAGTCTATCCGAAAAAAAATGGTCGATGAGCTTTCTGAAGATGTAGAATTTGAAGAACTTTAATTTAATGAAGCGAGCGTTAAACATTTTATTTGGCTTTTTCTTGTTTGCAAGCCATGCATTTGCTCAACAAGATTCTACGCAAGTAGTTGTGAAAGATTCAAATATAAACGCGAGTCAAAAACCGTTTTCAGACGTTCGTTTTGATGATCGGATGATTTATAAATATGCAATGATGGGAGGGCTAGGTATTCATACCTCGGGCTTTAATCTGTATTTCAGAAAACAGTTCAATAAAGACTGGTATAAATCTAGGTTTTGGCAAATTGGCTTTTCGAGCATGCGTCATCCTAAAGAGGTCAAAATTAATCCCTTTGAAGGCGACGCCAAGGCTTATGTGTTTGGAAAAATGAATAGTTTATCTGTCCTGAGATTTGTCTATGGGCATCAAAAATTGCTTTTTGAAAAAGAAGCCTTTAAAGGGGTTCATATTGGCTATACTGTTTTGGGGGGATTTTCACTAGGTCTTGCAAAACCTGTCTATCTAGAAGTAGAAGAGCCTTTTGTGACTGGGCAAAAACCTCCAGAAATTGTGGTGTATGACAGTGCTAAACACGACTTAACTAAAATCATAGGCAGAGCCCCTTTTACATACGGATTATCAGAAATAAAACCTTATCCAGGAGCGCATCTGAAGGCTGGATTATTTATTGATTATTCTTCAGATTATGTCTTTTTACGCACCATTGAATTAGGCGTTCAGCTAGATGCCTTTTATAAAAACGTGCCCATTATGGCCTTTACTCAAAACAAGTTCTTGTTTTTCAACCTTTATTTGGCATGGCATTTTGGCAAACGCTATAATACATTATGAGTAGTCCTAAAACCATTTCATCATCCCCCCTAAAAAAGAAACCCAAGTGGCTAAGAGTAAAGCTACCCATGGGTGAAAACTATTTAAAGGTTCGAAAAACAGTTGAAGAAAATAATCTGCATACCATTTGCCAGAGTGGAAATTGCCCCAATATGGGGGAGTGTTGGGGAGCAGGCACGGCCACCTTCATGATTTTAGGGAACACCTGTACACGCTCATGCGGATTTTGTTCTGTGGCAACCGGTAAAGGCGATGCGCTTGATCCGTTTGAGCATATTAAAGTGGCTAAGTCTGTAAAAAAAATGGGGGTAAAGCATTGTGTGATTACTTCAGTAGATAGAGATGATTTACCAGACGGAGGAGCCTCTGTTTGGGTAGAAACCATAAAGGCTGTTCGCCGCATCTCTCCGGGGACCACTTTAGAAACACTGATTCCTGATTTTAAAGGCGATTGGCAATCTCTTCAGCAGCTTATCGATGTGGCGCCAGAGATTGTTTCGCATAATTTAGAAACCGTTAGGCGTTTAACCAAAGAAGTGCGTGTGCAAGCAAAGTATGACAGAAGCCTTGAGGTATTGTTGCGTCTTAAAAAAGGAGGCATGCGTACCAAATCAGGAGTAATGCTTGGTTTGGGCGAGTCAGATCAAGAAGTCATTGAAACGATGGAAGACTTACGCGCTGTAAATGTTGATATTTTAACCTTGGGGCAATACTTGCAGCCTACTAAATCACATTTAGAAGTGCAAGAATTTGTGACGCCAGAACGTTTTGAGACATACAAAGCGCTAGGGCTTAAAATGGGCTTTCGTTATGTAGAAAGCGGCCCGTTGGTTCGATCCTCTTATCATGCTGAGAAACACCTTTTTTAGAGAGTTCTTTTCAAAACCTCAAATTTTTGTTCCTATTAAGAAACTGTTTAAGTTGTTTTTTGATAAAATATCACAGCACATTAGTGTGTGTGAGGGTTTTTGTTTGAAAACTGACAACAAAAACAGCTTTATTGTGTTTGATTCATGCAATCAGGTCATATTTTTTGCTTAAAAATTTGTAAATTTAGCGGTTAACACACGTCAACATAACAAAAAATAAATATGAAAAAATATATCTCTTTAAGTCTTTTTGTTTTATCGGCTCTTGGTTTTTCATTTTGGCTATCAAAAAAAATAGATACTCACACGGCGTCAAAAAAGCAAACCTATAAGCAGAGAACGTCGTTTTTTCCGCTTTCTCAATCTTGGAACGGAGCGGCTGAGTACTTGTTTAATTTACGTAAGAACCCAAATACAGGCACCATTGACTTAAAAGAAATAGTTAAAGCCAGAAAGGCTGTAAAGCAATTTAAAGCTCAAAAGTCTGGAACCACATTCAATTGGCAAGAAATGGGGCCAGATAACTACGGTGGCAGAACACGAGCCATTATCGTAGACAAAACAGATCCGACGGGTCAAAGAATTTATGCCGGAGGTGTTTCGGGTGGGTTGTTTGTGTCAAACAATGGCGGCGGACAATGGGAACCTGTACAGTTAGTAACAGAAGCCGTTACGATTTCATCTATGGCGCAAGACGATAACGGCAAAATATGGATTGGCACAGGGTCAAGATTTGATAATGGTGCAGGTACCGGTAATGGTCAATCATCATTTGTGGGTACAGGTATGTATACCCTTCAGCCTGGCTCTACAGATATTTTGCCTGTAGCTTCAGCCCAATCTGATAACACTACTTTTAATCAGTGGAGTTATATCAACGAACTGGTGTGTTCAGCCAATAATATCTATGCAGCGACAAACCAGGGGCTTATGCACTCTAATAACGATGGCCAAACCTGGACTAAAATATCACCAAATTCTAATGCTATTTATGATGTGAAGGTACTGGGTGACGGTTCTATACTTACAGTGATTGCAGGTGTAATGTATAGATCTACAGCGGCTGCCCCTAATACCTTTACGGTTGTTCCAGGTATGCCTGGTGGAGCTGGCAGAATGCGCATTGCTGTTGCACCAACCAATTCAAATGTTATGTACGCTTTAAAAGTAAATAATTCAGGTGGTTTTGCTGGGTTTTACAAGTCTACTGATATGGGCGTATCTTGGGGGCAAGTCCCGACTTTATCTAGCTTTAATCCTTTCGGAGATAATAATCAAGGCAATTATGACTTAATGCTTCAAGTAGATCCGCAGAATGAAAATTTAGTGTACATAGGAGGGATTGATATCTGGAAGTACGACAATGGTACTTTTACACATATTACAAATTGGTCGGCGCCTAATTTTTTACCTTATTACGTACATGCTGATCAACACAGCTCAGCGCTTTCGCATGCGAATAGTTCACTAATGTATTTTGGATGTGACGGAGGTGTGTTTAGAACATTAGACGGAGGCAATCAGTTTATCTCTTCAAACAGAGGCTATAACGTCACACAATTTTATGCCTTAGGATACTCTGAGCAAGGCTGGGTAATGGGTGGCACCCAAGACAATGGAACTATTGCCATTGATGGCGAAGGCTATTACCAACTCGAGGGTAATTTTGCTGGAGGAGGCGATGGCTTTGATGCAGAGTTCTCTCAACTTACTAACAAAATATTTACAACCACATACGGAGAAGTAGTAAATCGAGGTACGGATCAGAGCCCTGGCGGCCCATTTTGTGGGGCTTGGGATTGCGGGTCATCTTTTTTATTTTATACCAATATTGCACTTTGGGAGTCTTACCAGGCGACAAATTCAAGAGATTCTGTAGTATATAATGTAGAAGATGGTTCTACGGTATATACCATTCAGGCTACTGATGGGGTTAAAACAACCTACACCGGTACAGTTCAAAAATCACAAAGCTCTGGTAATTTTGTGTCAGGCAGTATTAAATTTAGCTCAGGACAACAGGTTTTAGAAGATCTGGGCACAACCGGAGTGCTGTCAGGCGATGGAACAGGCTCATTCGATTACAATACCGGAGAGTACACGCTTACCTTTAATACCGCACCGGGTAATAATGTGAACATCAAAGCAAGCTATGAATTGTTTTTTAATGCTGGGAGTACATTGAAGTTATTGAGTAATACGCCAAATGTAGTGCTGAAAAATCAAAACTTCACTATTGATTATACAACTCCAGTGACGCTACAGCCAGGAGATTCTGTAATTGTACAAGACCCCATACAATCTATGTTTGTGTACGGAGGACCTGCAGGCACTATCTATTTTACAAGAGATGGTCTTAAAGACGGCAATATTGCTTGGTGGACATTAGCTGGTGAGATGCTTGGTAATATTAATGCGATGGAATTTTCAAAAGATGGCAATCATCTTTTTGTGGGTACAGAAAATGGCAGAATGTACCGTGTAAGTGGCTTTAATAATGTGTATACCGATACAGAAGCACAATCTGTTGCGAATGGTGGGCAATTGTCTATTACTGAGATTTTCACACAAAGTGGCAAGTACATAACAGGGATTGGGGTTGATCCAAACAATCCTGAAAATGTTGTAGTCTCTCTAGGGGGCTATGGTCAGTACGATCATGTGTTTAGAAGTACATCTGCGGTTTCAGCGACTAACAATATGTCATTTAGCTCTATTCAAGGAGACCTGCCTAATATGCCTATCTATGACATCATAATATCTTATGATAATTTTCAACACATCATTATAGGATCAGAATTTGGGGTATATTCATCTACACTCGGTAACCCATCATCTTGGACAAGCTTAAACAATGGCCTGCCAAACGTGCCTGTGTTTGCTGTGCGCCAACAAACTTTTGGCTGGGATGTAACAGATTTCGAAGGCCAAATTTATTTAGGTACGCACGGAAGAGGTATCTGGAAGTCAAGTACACTTGTCTCAGATCAGAAAGTAGAATTTGAAGACAATAATGATTTTATTGGTGATCTTATGGTATACCCAAACCCAACGTTAACCTCTGATCAAGTAAAATTAAAATTTATGGCCACTAAACAATCGTCAGTAGATATTCAAGTATATTCAATTACGGGTCAATTAGTGTATACCCACTCTGATCAGGCCGTAAAGGGCGAAAATATTATGGAATTACCAGCAGATCTTAGATCTGGTAATTATATGGTGTCTGTCCAAATGCCAAACAAACAACCTATAGTAGCCAAGTTATTGGTGTACTAGTTTTTCATTTTTTTAATTTGTATTTTACCCCTATACGCTTGTCGTGTAGGGGTTTTTTATTTAACTGGTGGGTAATTGTAATTATTAAGGAGTAAGTTTTAAAAGGAGTCAGAAACACTTACGCTGGGTATGCCTTTAAAAGGAGGATGATGTTTTGTAATTGTAAGGTCTATTTTTTTGGCTTTGAATTCTTGTTTGAGCATTTGACCAACTCTGTGAAGTAGGTGCTCAATAGTATTGCTCTTGATTTCCATTTGTGTTTTGATGCACTGATACACTTTAGTATAATCGATTGTATCACCGATGTAATCTGAAGCAAAGACCTTTGAAAAATCAGTGTCAATGATAAGATCAACCGTAAAGTAGGTGCCTATTTTTTGCTCTTCTTTAAATACACCGTGGTAAGCATAAAACGTTAAGTCTTTAAATGAAAGCGTTCCCACAATATACAGGTGTTTATTGTTTATTGAGTTTAGCCCAGGTATCTTTAAGGGTTACGGTGCGGTTAAACACAACTCTGTCAGTTATTTTAGAGTCTCGAGCGTAATAGCCTTTGCGTAAAAACTGAAAAACATCTTCTGCTTTAGCGTTTGCAAGAGAAGGCTCCATCACGGCTGAAGAGATTACGGATTTTGAAAGCGAATTTACATGCGCCATAAAGCCCTCTTGGGTTTGATCGGGAGAAGGGTGGCTAAACAATCTATCGTATTGATGAATTTCACAAGGCAATGCATCAGAGGCATTTACCCAATGTAAAGTACCTTTAGGTTTTATGCCAGAGCTGTCTTCTCCACTTTTGCTTTGCTTGTAATAAGTGGCATAGACTTCTATAACATCGCCGTTTTCATTTATTTTTGCGCCAGTGCAATGCACAATATAGGCATGTTTTAAGCGTACGTCTCTGCCAGGACTTAATCTAAAGTATTTCTTAGGTGCGTCTTCCATATAATCGCTGCGCTCGATATAGAGCTCTTTTGAGAAATTAAGCGCTCGATCACCAGCTGAGGGGTCTTCCGGATTATTAATTGCGGTTAAGGCTTCTGATTGATCTTCAGGATAATTTGTAATAACCAGCTTAATTGGATCACTCACCATCATTGCTCTTTGAGCAGTTTTATTGAGTTCTTCTCTTACGCAAGATTCAAGAAGACTGATTTCAATAATATTATCTCTAGTGGCTACACCCGCTTTTTTGCAAAAGTTTAAGATGGCCTTGGGGGGATAGCCTCTTCGACGCATGCCTGAGATGGTGGGCATGCGAGGGTCGTTCCATCCATCTACAATCCCTTCTTCAACCAATTGTAAGAGCTTGCGTTTACTCATCACCGTAAAATTTAGGTTTAGGCGCGCAAATTCAATTTGTCTGGTCGGATAAATATTGAGGTGTTCGATATACCATTCATACAAGG
>JAHDCS010000089.1 GCA_020629755.1 Flavobacteriales bacterium
ATGTAACAGGACCTACCGATAATGTGCGCTTTGGCATTGCCCTTCGCAACGTAGGTACGCCATTGCGTTTTAGAGGGGACGGTTTGGCCATTCAGTTGCCATCGTCAACACTTCCTGATAGCTACACCATCACCGTAGACCAACGTTCAGAAAAATTTGAATTGCCTTCTATGTTAAACATTGGTGCTTCCTACGATTTCAACATTACCGATGCACATCGTTTAACGGCTTTGGCTAATTTCACTTCTAATTCTTTTATCAAAGATTATATTGGCGTAGGCTTAGAGTATTCACTTAACGATATGTTTATGCTACGTGCTGCTTATCGCTACGAAAGCGGCATTGCCAGTGATTTAAGTTTAGAAGACCGTTCTTCTGTTTACACAGGTTTGAGTGCAGGTGTCAGTGTAGAAGTTCCATTTAAAAAAGAAGGACCTGCTTTGGGTATAGATTACTCTTACCGTACTTCTAATCCATATGGAGGCACACATACAATAGGCGTGCGATTCAACTTGTAAAGAGTCTTCTGCGCTTGCAGATTGGTAGGAAAATGGAGCTATTTTCAACCAGATAAAGGCTTTTAGAAGGCATGTAGCTAATAGCTATGGACTAATAAAAATGCGAAATTTGGAGATAAAAGGCACATTTTTGAAGCCAAAAGATGAAATCAAGACAGCCTCTAATAGAAGAAAAGGCAGAAATATAGGAAATCTTGCCTAAAATCTTTAAATTTGTAGAACGTTTTGATAACTAAAAGCGTTTCTTTATTTAGGCTTTTAAATAAGTATCAGAGATAAAAGTTAAGCTTTTTATGTAAGGAAAACGAGTGTGTCAAGAATTTAGGGAATGGTAAAATACTTCTTAAATAGATATTTGTTTTTCTCTAAAGTAAAATATCACTTTTTTGTTTGTCTAAAAGAACAAGCTTGAAATTTTTAGCAAAAAAAAAATCACTGTCTTGATTGTTGAGACGTAATGCATTATGTCCGTACTATTTTTATCAAGTAAAAAAGAAAAAAACGTAGGGAAAGAAACGCTTTTTAAGATTAAGAGCAATAGTTGGTATATAAAATCCCTCTTTTTCTGACATACTTAAAGAAAACTTAACTTCATCTTAGGCATCAAATAAACAAGTAGCATATACTATATCTTATAGTGTATGCTACTTGTTTTATATATAGGCGCACGCAGTTTAGATATTTTGACTTATAGGATTATTTAAGCACCACCATTTAGATTATATTTTAAAAATAAAAAATAAAAGTATATCACATCATGGCAATTAAATATTATACTCCAGAGGGACTGGAACAAATGAAACAAGAATTACATCAGCTAAAAACAAAGGGACGAGCTGATATGGCCAAGCAAATAGCAGAGGCAAGAGAAAAAGGAGATTTGTCAGAAAATGCCGAATATGATGCTGCAAAAGAAGCACAAGGATTACTAGAAATGCGAATAGCACAGCTAGAAACAGAGTTAGGTCAAGCACGTCTATTAGATGAACGAAAAATAGATGTTTCAAAAGTTATGATATTATCAAAAGTAAAAATAAAACATCTTAAATTAAATAAAGCAGTGACTTATATGATCGTTTCGGATCAAGAAGCGAATGTTAGACAAGGAAAAATCTCCATTAAATCGCCAATTGCCAAAGGATTATTGGGTAAAAAAGTAGGGGAAACAGCAAGTGTGACTTTACCAAATGGTAGAGTGGTAGAATATGAAGTATTGGAAATCAATCGCTAAACAACACAATCCGTAGAGACAATTCACGAATTGTCTCACAAGAGGTAATTCACGAATTGTCTCACAAGAGGTAATTCGCAAATTGTCTCACAAGAGGTAATTCACGAATTGTCTCACAAGAGGTAATTCACAAATTGGCTCTTCCACCAATTCCCCATATCATATTTCCGATCTAAAAAACAAGCAAACTATGGCAAGCATTTTTTCCAGAATAATAGCAGGAGAAATACCTTCTTATAAAATCGCAGAAGATGAGCGTTACTATGCCTTTTTAGACATCAATCCATTGGTAAAAGGGCATACATTGGTTATTCCCAAAAAAGAAATAGATGATTTATTTGACCTAGACGACGAACTCTTAGGCGGTCTAATCGTTTTTGCCAAGCGAGTAGCCAAAGCAATTGAGAAAACCATCCCCTGCAATCGGGTAGGAGTAGCAGTGATAGGCTTAGAAGTGCCACACGCACACGTACATCTAGCACCAATCAACGGAATGAGCGACATTAACTTTGCTCGCCCTAAATTAAAATTATCACAAGCGCAGTTTGAGGACATTGCACAGCGCATTTCTGCTAACTTCGAATAACTACTGATTTGAATGAATTATCTCCTAATTCACGTCTCCCATTTCACATCTAAAAAAAACAAAAAAGGCAGCACCCGTTCAGAACGGAGCTGCCTTTGTAAATAATGTTCAACCTTCCTATCTAAAATTAATTAACCATATAATTTTTACTGAATAACCATTTTTCTTGTATAAGTTTGTTCGGCAACTGTTGCTTTCACAAAATAAGCTCCACTTGCGAGTGTTTGTCGCTCAAACTCAAAGCTTTGTCTACCTTGAAACATTTCCTCGTCTGCCAATAATTGCACCAATCGCCCCGAAATATCGTACACACTCAAGGCCACTTTTGCTCGCCCCTCTAAATCAAAACTAATCGTTGTGCGGTCGCTAAATGGATTTGGATAATTGTTTAAATGAGTTAAATAGCTTTCCGAAACCATCACAGAATTATCAATTTTTAATTGTTCACCTGTATTACTTTGGGCGGTCTCAGCTATATTTTGAGTAGCAGTATTGCTATTATCTGCGATTACTTGTGGAGTAGTTGTTTCTTCTGCTGGCTCAATTGGCTGTTCCTCTTTTACATTATTTTTCAAATCAAAAATGTAAACTTTGCCTTCAAAAGTCTCACTACATCCTTCTTCATTGGCAATTGTTAAGGAAAAAGAATACATTCCGGGTTTACTATAAGTATGTTTTGGATGGAGCTCTTTAGAAATTGTTCCATCTCCCATATTCCATTCTACAGATAAAAAATCTCCTTTGGATTGATTTTTCAAAATCAAGGTTTTACCTTTTGTTGAATATGCAAATTTGGGTGCTAAATCGCAATTTGCATAAGCTGTTCCCACATATAACAGTAACATCAGAACTATC